>NZ_MACM02000183.1:0-98472 GCF_001675465.2 Pseudomonas sp. AU12215 | reverse complement strand
CGCGAACGCTTGGGCGCCGGTATCAAGCGGTTCGCGAGCAAGCTCGCTCCTACAACCAGCCGCTTGGCGCCGGCGGAATCACAACTCCTCGCGGTACTCCCCCGGCGTCTTGCCGAACCAGCGGCGGAAGGCACGGAAGAAGTTGCTCGGCTCCGAGAACCCCAGCAGGTAGGCAATCTCCAGCAGTGTCATGCGCGGCGTGGCGAGGTACTGCTGGGCCAACTCGCGGCGGGTGTCGTCGAGCAGTTGCTGGTAGCTGGTGCCCTCTTCCTGAAGGCGGCGCTGCAGGGTGCGTTCGGACAGGTGCAGCGCCTGCGCCACGTTCTCGCGCTTGGGCTCGCCCTGGGGCAGCAGGCGGCACAGGACCTGGCGCGTCTGGTGGCTGAAGCGGCTGCTGACGAAGCGCGCCAGGTATTCCCCGGCAAAGCGGTCGTGCAGGCGCGCCAGTTCCTCGTTGGCAGTGGGTAGCGGCGCAGCCATGTCCTCGTGGGAAAACAGCATCGCGCAGTCGGCGTGGCCGAAGCTCAGCGGCGCCTGGAACAGTTCCCGGTAGGGCTCGATGTCCTGCGGCGGCTCGCCCGCCAGGCGTACCTCGAGCGGCTTGATTGCCCGCCCGGTAATCCAGCGCAGCATGGCGGTCAGGCTGGCCAGCGAGCATTCCGCGCTCTGCCGCGGCACCGGCAGGCGGTCGCCGTGGACCACGATGCGGTAGAGGCAGCCTTCGGGGAGGCGGCGGAAGCTCAGGTCGGCGCCCTCGGCAATGATCCGCTGGTAGCGCTCGAGCCGCTCGAAGCCCTCGCCCAGGTTGCGGCTGGACATCAGCGCGTAGCCCACCACCGGGAACGCCGGAGTGTGCACGCGGGCAATGTTCAGGCCGATGGCCGGATTGCCGGACAGCTCCACGGCGCGGTTCCACAGGCGGCTCATGGCGTCCTGCGGGAAGCGCGCATCGGGGTCGTCGAGGGCAGCGAAATCCAATCCCAGTTCGGCGAACAGCGCTCGGCTGTCCAGGCCTTCCAGTTCCAGGGACTGGACGATTCCCCGCACCCAACTGGACAGGGTCGTACGCTCAGGCATGCGTTTTCTTCTGGTTATGGTGGTCAACGGCGCCACCGCCAGTCAGCTGGCGGCGCAGGGGGATACTAAACTGGTCCCCTATGCCATCCGCAAGTCCGATAGCTCCAGCCTACACTGGGCCACCACAACAACAGGAGGTGCGCCATGAGCACCCAGACCGCCGATCGGTTCCGGAGCTTCGCCGAGTTCTACCCGTATTACCTGCAGGAGCACAGCAATGCCGTGTGCCGTCGCCTGCATTACGTGGGCAGCCTGCTGGTGCTGTCGATCCTCGCCTACGCCATCGTCAGCGGGCACTGGTTGTGGCTGCTGGCCATGCCATTGGCCGGCTACGGCTTCGCCTGGGTCGGCCACTTCGTGTTCGAGAAGAACCGCCCCGCCACCTTCAAGTACCCGTTGTGGTCGCTGATGGGCGACTGGGTGATGCTCAAGGACGCCTTTACCGGACGCATCCGCTTCTAAGGCTGCAACGCAACGCGTGCCCTCAACGCGCCGCGTTACGCTGCGCCGTGCGCTCGAAGAGGATCGCCTGCACCTCGCCGCCGGCGTGTTGCGCCACCCGTTTCCAGGTGGCCGGCACGTCGGGAATCTCCTGGTCGTTGTAGCGGCTCATCACCAGCCAGACGCGCCCCTGGTCCTGCGGCAGGTCCGCCAGGTGGTCGACGAAGGCATGCTGGCGGTCGTCGATCAGCGAACCAAAGCCATAACGCCCCGGCCGGCCCGAGCTGCCATCCGCCGCCGGTGCGGTGTAGAGCAATGGTTCGTGGCCGGTCTGGTTGTAATAGCGGAAGGTCAGGTACCAGAGGATGTCATCGACCACCACCCGGTCGCCGGCGCGGTAGTGGGCGTTGACGTAGGCCGCCATGCCGTCGAACTGCTCGTCCGGGTCGATGGCGATCGCGCGCCCCACCCCGATGCCCTGCAACCCCAGCAGGGTCACCAGCAGCACCGTCCCCAGCGCACGGCGCTTATCCAGCAGGCGATCCAGCGCCAGCGCCAGCAGCAGCGGCAAGCCCAGGGCGAAAGCCGTGAGGTAGCGTTCGACGAAGACCGGGGAAATGAACGAGATGCCATACAGCAGCAGCAAGGGCATGCCGCAATAGAGCGCCAGCAGTACCCCGCCACGCTGGGGACTGCGGTCGGCGCGCAGCACCAATGCAGCCGCCGCCACCAGCAGCAGCGGCACGCCGAGCAGCACGGGCCAGGGCAACTCGTTGCCATCGGATTGCGCCAGCCACTGCCAGAGCATCGAGGGTAGCGAGCGCGCATCCACCGGCGGCTGCCAGCCCACGTCGCCACCCGCTTCCAGCACCGCCATGTGGCGGATCAGGTCGAACAGCCCGGGCAACCAGGGCAGGAACAGCACGGCGATGGCCAGGTTGGCCAGCCACCAGTCGCGTCGGCGCAGCGGGCTGTTCGGCAGCGTTGCCAGCCACAGCCACTGCACGAGTGCGCCGAACAGGCTGAAGTAATGGGTGTAGAAGGCCGCGGTCATCAGCGCGACATACACCAGCAGATAGCGCCGCCGCTGCACCTGCCGCCAGTACAGCAACGCCAGGGTCGCCGCCAGCAACCAGCAGCCGAGCAGCGAATACATGCGCACTTCCTGGCTGTAACGTACCGCCGTGGGCAGCATTGCCAACAACAGCACGGCGATGAAAGTGGCCCGCGGCGAAGCCAGCCGCCATACCAGCCAGCCGCCGAGAAACACCGCAAAGGTGCCGAACACGGCGCTGAACGATCGCAGCGAAAGAACGCCCTCGCCCGCCACTGCGACCCAGGCATGCAGCAGGAAGAAGTACAGCGGCGGATGCACGTCGTGGGCGGCGTGCTGCCAGAGCTGGACGGGCGAATAGCGGGCGAGGAACAGGCTGGAGGTCTCGTCCCCCCACAGTGCCGAATCCGACAGACCATAAAGGCGCAGGCACAGGGCGAGCACCAGCAGCGGCAGGAACCACCACTGGCGCAACAGGACAGGCAGAGTCGGCGGCTCGCGGGACAGCATCACACCCTCGTAGGAAAGACGTGCGTGCCGCTGAGTGTAAGCCAGGCAAGGCCGAAATCAGCGACGGATCAGCAGCTCCCGCGCACGGGCCTGGTCCGCGGGCGGCAGTTCAGCCAGCAGTTCCACCTCACCGGCGATCAGCGCACCCACCGGCACGCCATCGCGATAGAGCACGCGGTTGCCGCTCACTGCCGGCACCTTGCGTCCCGGCAGCAGCGTGCCGGCGAGGTTCAGCGGATCCACCGCGGAGACCACCACCCATTCGCCGTTCGCCTCCCGGCGCCGGACTTCGCGCAGCAGGCCGACCGCTTCAGGGAGGGCGAACTGCTCCCCGGTCAGCCCGGCGACGAAGCGCCCGCCGCGGATTTCCCCGCGCGCCTCCAGGCGATGGTAGACCCGCAACAGGTCGCGCCACGGCGGCAGCCAGTCAGCCTCGCGGTCAAGCAGGCGCCAGCAGACCACGCCATAGCGGCGCAGCAGGGTCATGGCGACGTGTTCCAGGGTTTCCGCCGGCAACCGTGCTCCGGGCTCCAGCGCGGAGCGCCGCAGCAACGCCCAGCGCCCGGCATCGGCCATACCGAACAGCGGCGTGCGCGAACGGCGCTGCGGATGGCGACGCGCCGCCGGCATCAGCAGGGCGCGCAGGCCGGCGAAGCTGTCGGCATTCACCCGCCCAGCCGCCACCAGCTCGCCCAGCACGCTTTCCAGTTCGGTGCGCAGCAGGTGGCTGTCGCTGGCCAGTTCCTCGAAGAACGACGCGCCGTGCTCCTTGAGCACGTCAAGCACCTTGCCGGCCTTGGCCGACAGCTCGGCATCCGCCTGCCCCGCACTCAGCTCGCGCCACTGCGCCATCTGCGTGCGCGGAAGCAGCACGATGGGCGTGCTCTTCAGTGGCCCGCCGCGGGCCTTACCGGCGCTGCGACCGGGCAAGCGCGCCCAGACGATGCGACCGGCGCGGCAGAGGTCGTCCAGCCAGTTGATCCCGTAGTCGGCCACGCGGCTGGGCAGGATGTCGCTCTCCCAGGCCGAGGCTGCGGCCTGGAAGCCTTCCAGCTGACTGAGCACGCCGGCCAGGGACTCGGCCCCGCGCACCCGCGTGCCGCTGGCGACGCGCTGCCAGTCGAAGAGGAAGCGCATGAAGTCGGCACGTTGCACCGGTTCGATTTCCCGGCGCAGGCGCTTCACCGTGTAACGATGGATACGCGCCAGCAAGTGGCGCTCGCACCACTCCTCTTCCTGCGCGCCCGGCGTGAAGCGGCCGCGCAGTACGTAACCCTCGCGCTCCAGGCTGGCCAGGGCGAAACCGGCATCGCCGGTGGATATCCCCAGGTCGTCGGCCAGCTCGCGCAACAGCCGCGGGCCGAAACCGGTCAGGCGCGCCCGTACCAGTTCGACCTGCGCCTCATCGGTCATGCAGGGTTGAAGCAGTGACGGTGGCAGGTCCAGCAGTGGCGTCCGTGTGACCTGCGGATGCAGCGCCAGCCACTGGCTGAGCCGCTCCGCCGCCACCCAGACATCGCCCACCGGCAGCGCCAGGCGCGTCGCCCGGCCCGCCCTGGCCAGCGACTTGAGCAGGAAGGGCCAGCCCTCGTTGGCCTGTGCCTCGCTCTCGCGAATACCGCCCAGGCCCGTCAGCGCCTCATGCATCTCGTCGGCGTCGCGAGCCTCCGGCCAGGCCTCGGCGCGCACCGCGTCGATGGCGTCGGCATCCAGCGCACCGAGGTCGTCGGCGCTGTCCGGATCGGTCCAGCGACGGCTCTGCACCGCCTGGGTACGCCGCTCCTCCAGTGGCGCATCGTCGAGGAAGGCATAGGGGCTGGCCGACAATACTTCCGCCGCCAATGGCGAAGGTGCTGGAAGGTCGCGCGCCAGCAAGGTCACCTCGCCGCGCTCCATGCGCCGCAGCAATGCCAGCCAGCCCTCGCAGTCCATGGCTTCGTGCAGGCAGTCGTCGAGGGTCTGCGCCACCAGCGGGTGATCGGGAATCTCTCGCTCGCCAACGATGTTCTCCAGGCACGCCACCTGGTCGGGGAACACCGAGGCCAACAGGTCTTCGCTGCGCATGCGCTGCAACTGCGGGGCGACCTTGCGGCCGCCGCTGTAGCGCGGCAACGCCAGCGCCGTGGTGGCGTTCCAGCGCCAGCGCACGCCGAACAGCGGCGCGTCGAGCAGCGCCTGGGTCAGCACGTGCTCGGCGCTGTTGGAATGCAGGTAGCGCCAGACCTCGTCCAGCGGGAAGCTGTGGCTGGTGGACAGCGACAGGATGATCGCGTCTTCGGTGGCGGCGGCCTGCAGTTCGAAGTTGAAGGTGCGACAGAAGCGCTTGCGCAGCGCCAGGCCCCAGGCGCGGTTGAGGCGGCTGCCGTAGGGCGAATGGATGACCAGCTGCATGCCGCCGGATTCATCGAAGAAACGTTCGAGTATCAGGGTCTTCTGCGTCGGCAGTGCACCGAGGGCATGGCGCGCACGGGCCAGGTATTCCACCAGTTGCCACGCTGCCGCATCGATCAGGCCGAGCTGTTCCTGCAGCCAGTCGATGGCCCGCGCCAGCGGTTCAGGATCGTTCTCGCCTTGGGCCAGCAACTCGTCCAGCTGGCCGCGCAGACGAGCGACACTGGTGGACAGCTCGTCGCTGCGCCCCGGCGCCTCGCCGAGCCAGAAGGGAATGTTCGGCGGTTGGCCCTGGGCGTCCTCGACGCGCACGCGGCCCGGTTCGACGCGCAGGATGCGGTAGGAAATGTTGCCGAGCTGGAACACGTCGCCCGCCAGGCTTTCCACGGCGAAGTCCTCATTCACCGTGCCCACGGTCAGGCCTTGCGGCTCCAGCAGTACGGCGTAGTCGCCGGTATCGGGGATGGTGCCGCCGGAGGTCACGGCGGTCAGCTTGGCACCGCGCCGGCCGCGCAGGCGCTGGTGGACCGCATCGCGGTGCAGGTAGGCGCCGCGCTGGCCATTACGGCTGGTGTAGCCCTCGGCGAGGGTGCGCAACATGCCGTCGAAGTGCTCGCGGCTCAGTTCGGCGTAGGGCTGCGCGCCGGTGAACAGGTCGAACAGCGCGTCCTCGCGCCATTCCTGGCAAGCCACTTCAGCGACGATCTGCTGGGCCAGGACGTCCAGCGGTGCGCGGGGAATTGCCAGCGCGTCCAGCTCCCCCAGGCGCACGCTGTCGAGCAGCGCTACGCATTCGATCAGATCGTCCCGCGAGGTCGGGAACAGCCGCCCCTTGGGCGTGCCGCCAACACTGTGCCCGGAACGCCCCACACGCTGCAGGAAGGCTGCGATGGAGCGCGGCGAGCCGAGCTGGCAAACCAGCTCCACGTCGCCGATATCGATACCCAGCTCCAGCGAGGCCGTGGCTACCAGCACCTTCAACTGCCCGGCCTTGAGCCGCTGCTCGGCGCCCAGGCGCAGTTCCTTGGAAAGGCTGCCATGGTGCGCCGCCACCCAGCCGGCGCCGATGCGCTCGGCGAGATGCCGGGTCACGCGCTCAGCCAACCGCCGGGTGTTGACGAACACCAGCGTGGTGCGGTGTTCGCCGGCCAGTTCGGCGAGGCGGTCGTAGACCTTGTCCCAGACGTCGTGGGACATCACCGCTTCCAGCGGCGCGGACGGCACCTCCAGGTTCAGGTCGCGCTGGCGGCTGTAGCCGATGTCGACGATACGGCAGGCCGGGTGGCGGCCGACCAGGAAACGCGCCACCGCTTCGATGGGTTTCTGCGTGGCAGACAGGCCGATGCGCACCAGCGGCGCCTCGCACAACGCCTGCAAACGCTCCAGCGACAGCGCCAGGTGGCTGCCGCGCTTGCTCGCCGCCAGTGCATGGATTTCATCGACGATCACGCTGCGCGCCCCGGCCAGCATGGCGCGGCCGGAGTCCGAGCCGAGCAGCACGTAGAGCGATTCGGGCGTGGTCACCAGGATATGCGGCACCTGCCTGCGCATGGCCTCACGTTCCTTGGTCGTGGTGTCGCCGGTGCGCACGGCAGTGCGGATCTCCACTTCCGGCAGGCCCATCTCGCCCAGCACGGCGCGGATACCGGCCAGCGGTTCCTCGAGGTTGATGCGAATGTCGTTGGACAGCGCCTTGAGCGGCGAGACATAGACCACCGTGGTGCGGTCCGGCAGCACGCCGCCGTTATCCAGCCCCTCGCGGACCAATGCATCGATGGCCGAGAGGAAAGCCGTGAGCGTCTTGCCCGAACCGGTGGGTGCGGCGACCAGTGTCGATTCCCCCGCCTGGATCGCCGGCCAGGCCTGTACCTGCGCCTGGGTCGGCGCCTTGAAATGCGCACGGAACCAGCCGGCCACCGCCGGGTGGAAGGCGGACAGCACATCGGCGCGCTTGCCGCGGGTGGAGGTTCGAGGGGCAGTCATGCAGACCAATATGGTGGTGCGCGAAGCCCGTCACAAGGACCACTGATCGCGCCTCGCCGCACGCGGCGCCAGCCGTTACGCTGCACCCATCCAGCCGGCGGAATGACACTCGATGAGCGAGCGTGATCGCGACTACTACTGGGAACAGGTCAAACAACAGAACCGGCAGAAGCCGCCCGATGCGCCGAAGCGCAAGTGGCGGATGCTGGTGAAGGCGTTGCTGTGGTTCCTCATCCCCTTGCTGATCGTGGCGGCAGGCGCAGCCCTGTGGCGCAACCCCGCCAGCCAGTTCTGGCTCCAGGAACGCTGGGGGCTGCTGCAGACACGCCTGGGCATTTCCCCGAGCGGCCTGCAGGCCACTCCGCCAGCTTCGCCCTACAGCGACAGTCCGCGCAGGCTGTCGGACTGCATCAAGCCGGGCAACGTGATCGACGACGAAGTGCGAGCCTGCGTCAAAGGCTATCGGCCGAAGACCTGGTGACGGGCAGCCTGCGGATCATGGCCATGGCCGCACAGCGCGATGAGAACCCCGCCCGCTCGGGCGGGGTATCGGCCGATCACTTGGCCTTGTAGATGATGCCCGGGCTGCACTGGACCATCTGGTAATGATCCGGCAGCGCGTTGAGCGCCTCGGAAGCGCCGAGGAACAGGTAGCCGCCGGGCTTGAGGGTGGCATGGATGCGCAGCAGGATGTCGCGCTTCACCTCGGCCGAGAAATAGATCAGTACGTTGCGGCAGAACACCATGTCGAACTTGCCCAGCGTCGCGTAGCTGTCCAGCAGGTTCAGCGCGCGGAACTCCACGCGGCTCTTGATCGCTGGCTTCACTGTCCAGCGTCCCGGGGTCTTCTGGTCGAAGTAGCGCGCCAGGCGCTCCTGCGACAGGCCGCGGCCAATCGCCAGGCTGTCGTACTCACCGGCCTTGCAGGCACTGAGCATCGAGCCGGAGAGATCGGTGGCGACGATCTGCACGCCCGCCTTGAGCTGGCCGAGGTTGGTGCGCTCGAACTCGTCGATGGCCATCGACAGCGAATAAGGCTCCTGCCCCGAGGAACAGGCCGCCGACCAGATGCGCAGGCGCTGGCCGGGCGCAGCCTTGATCATCTCCGGCAGCACGCGGTTCTTCAGTACTTCGAAGGGGTAGGTATCGCGAAACCACAGGGTCTCGTTGGTGGTCATCGCGTCGACCACCTGCTCGCGCAGCTGGCTGCGCATCTGGATCTTCTGCACCAGCTCGCCCAGGGACTTGATGCCCTGCTGTTCCATCAACTTGTTCAAGCGGCTGGAGACCAGGTACTGCTTGTTGGCGCCCAGGAGGATGCCGCAGGTCTTCTCCAGGAAATCCCGGAACAGCTCGAATTCAGAATTGGTGGATGTCACAGATAAACCTCTTTGCTCGTGGACGGCTGCCGACGGTGCGGCGGCAACTGCCTGACCGGTGCTCAAAAAAACATAGACGATGCGGGCGGCACCGGCGCCACCCGCACCTCGTCACTGCCCGTCAGGCCGACGCGCCATCCACGGCCTTGATCCGGTCCGACACGCGGGCCGCCAGGTCATCGGGACGGAACTTGGCAAGGAAGTCGTCAGCGCCGACCTTCTTCACCATGGCCTGGTTGAACACCCCGGACAACGAAGTATGCAGGAGAATGTGCAGATCCTGCATGCGCGGGTCGTGACGGATTTCCGCCGTGAGCGTGTAGCCGTCCATCTCCGGCATCTCGATATCCGAGATCACCATCAACAGGTCGCTGCCCGGATGCCCGCCGGCCTCCACCATCTGGTGCAGGTAATCCAGCGCCTGGCGGCCATCGTTGAGTGCCAGCACCTCGACGCCGACGGTTTCCAGGCAACGCACCAGTTGCTTGCGCGCCACCGAGGAGTCATCCACCACCAGCACGCGCTTGCTCACCGCGCGGGCCTGAGTGTCGGCATCCAGCACGCCTTCGGAGATATCCTCCGAGGTCGGCGCCACTTCGGCGAGGATCTTCTCCACGTCGATGATTTCCACCAGCTGGTTGTCCACCCGCGTCACTGCCGTCAGGTAGTGGTCGCGACCGGTGCCCTTGGGTGGCGGATGGATCGATTCCCAGTTCATGTTGACGATGCGCTCCACCGAGTGCACCAGGAAGCCCTGCACCTTGGTGTTGTACTCGGTGATGATCACGAAACTGTTGGCGACATCCCGCAGGGCGTGACGCCCCGTGGCCAGCGCCAGATCGAGGATCGGGATGGTACCGCCGCGGATGTTCGCCACCCCGCGCACCACCTGGCTGGACTTGGGCATCACGGTCAGGCGGGGGCACTGCAGCACCTCCTTCACCTTGAACACGTTGATCCCGTACAGCTGGCTGCCGTTCAAACGGAACAGCAGCAGTTCGAGACGATTCTGGCCAACCAGCTGCGTACGCTGGTTGACCGAATCCATGACTCCGGCCATTGAGCCTCCTGTGCACGCAACGCCGCCCTGCTGGCAGAGACGGCATGACCATTGCTTAAACCGTTGCATGAAACAGGCAACGACATTTTTCCGACATCCGAGACCCGCGCGCGCCCCGGTGGCTGCGCTACTCGGCATGGCGGGTGCGCTGACCCTCTCCCCGGCTGGGGCGGAAGGCTTCACCGCGCCTGAGATCCTTATCGGCTCCACCCAGGGCTTTCTTGAGTTCAAGGTGGAAGATTATCTGCAGACTTCCGGCATAGACGCACGCTACGAGATCGAAGTCGCCCGCATCGACCCCCGGCTGCGCCTGGCGCAGTGCGACAAGGACCTGACGCAGAAGCTGGAAAGCCCGGCACAGCCCGTTGGTCGGGTCACCGTGCGGGTCATCTGCGAAGGCAGCTCTCCCTGGACGGTATTCGTTCCGGCGACGGTCAGGCTGTACCGTCAAGTTGTCGTCACCACCCTGCCCCTGCAGCGCAACCGGGTCATCGAGCCTGGCGATATCAGCGTCGTCGAGCGCGACGTCGGGCAACTGAACCAGGGCTACCTGACCGATCCGCAGCAGGTGGTCGGCATGAAGCTCAAGCGCCCGACGGTCAACGACCAGGTACTGGCGCCGGTGTTCCTCGAACAGGCAGCGGCCGTGCGCAAGGGCGACCAGGTGGTGATTCGCGCCAAGACCAATGCGATCAACGTATTCATGCCCGGCGAAGCGCTCTCGGACGGGGTGCCCGGCGAGCAGATCCGCGTGCGCAACCTGCGCTCGCAGCGTATCGTCAGGGCTCGCGTGGTCGAGCCGGGGACCGTGGAAGTCAGCCTGTAGCGCTCGGCCCCGGCGATTTTCTGGCATGATGAACGCAGCCCTCTGCAAAATGTGCTCGGGCGCACGAAAATTCGGCCTAAAGTTTCTCTCAGGACGGCCGAAAAGCTTGGCAAGCGTCCAATACCTCCAGAGGTTTCCACCATGGTCATCGACTTCAACCGGCTGAACCCAGCCTCTACGACAGCCAGCACTGGCCGTAGCAGTGCTGCCCAGAGCGGTCGCAGCGAAGCCGCCGCAGAGAATGCCTCCGTCAACGCCCCGGTCAAGAGCGGCGAGTCGGTACAGCTGAGCGATACCGCGCAGCAACTACAGAAAGTAAGCGATCAACTGAAGGACCAGCCCGTGGTCGACAACGAGAAAGTGGCTCGCATCAAAGCGGCCATCGCTGACGGCAGCTACCAGGTCGACAGCCAGAAAGTCGCCAGCAAGCTGCTCGATTTCGAATCCCAGCGCTGAGTTCACTCAGCGCCTGGTCAACCGCTAGTACGCCGAGCCCAAGATGTCCGACGCCCTGCTTTCCCTGATCAACGGCGACATCGAAGCAGCCAGCACCCTGCTGCAACTGATCGACGACGAGTACCAGGCGCTGCAAGCGCGGGATCTCGATCAGCTGCAGAAGCTGCTCGACGGCAAGCTGCCGCTTCTGCAGCAGCTTGAGCAGAATGGCCGCATCCGCGCCCAGGCACTGCTGCAGGCCGGCGTCAGCGTGGATCGCGAAGGGCTCGCGCAGATCGCCCAGGCCACCGGCAATCCCCTGCTCCCCGCACGCGCGGAAGAACTGGGTGCGCTGCTGGAACGCTGCCAGGAAGCCAACCAGCGCAACGGCCGAATCATCCGCTCCGGCCAGGCCAGCACCGAGCGCACGCTCGACATCCTGCGCGGCCAGGACACCCCACGCCTCTATGACCGCTACGGCGGTTCGACCCAGGGCAACCGCCAGCGTCCGCTGAGCCAGGCCTGAGCGTTCGTCGGAAAGCTGGCCTGGCAGCCAGCCTTTGGGCAAAATGCCACTATCGATCCTGCCCCGTGCCTTACTCATAACAAACACAATGGAGATTCGCGGACCGTGTCCAATCCGTTCGTCGAGGAAAATGGCCCTCAACCACCGAAGGTCCTGAAAGCTCCGGTGGAGATCCACGCCAGCCTGAAATTACTGATGGACAGTCACGATCCCCTGGTCATCACCTTCGAAGGGCGCGGCCAGCGCTTCCAGAGCTTTGTCGTCGAGGTCAACCGCGAACGCAACATCGTCGCCCTGGACGAACTGATCCCCAACGATGGCGAGCGCTTCCTGCAGAACGGCGAGCAGTTCCGTATCGAAGCCTTCCATGAAGGCGTGCGCATTGCCTGGGAGAACACCCAGAACGCCTACTTCTCCGAGATCGACGGTGCCCGCTGCTACTGGCTGCCGGTGCCGACCGAGATGCTCTATCACCAGCGCCGCAACGCCTTCCGCGCCCCCGTGGGCCAGGGCCAGCCGGTGGCCGTGGAAATTGCCGGCAGCAAGCTCAAGGCCCCGCTCAAGGGCAACCTGATCGATATCTCCGCCACCGGCTGCAAGATCCGCCTGGAAGGCAACGCTGCCGAGCGCCTGCAGCCCGGCCAGATCTACGAGGAATTCACCGCGCGCCTGCCCTTTGGCGCCCTGACCATGGAAGTCGAACTGCGCCACGTGCATTTCGAGGAAAAGGTCGGCTACAGCTTCGCTGGCGTACGCTTCCACCAGATGAGCGGCCTGGCCCAGCGCAACATCGAGCGCTTCGTCTACCAGCTGCAGCGCGAAGCCCGACGCTTCGAGAAGGACGAACTGTTCTAGTCCCTGCGGGGCGGCAAGCACCTGCCGCCCTTCCCTCTCGGCCTCACGCGGGCCGGCTTTCTTCCTCTGCTTCCGTGCCCTTCTCGGGTACCGGCGCGCTGTTGTCGTTGCCCTTCATCTGCTCTTCCACGGCGGCCTCGTCGACCCGCGGGTCGAGCGCGGCGGACAATGGCGAGGATGCCAGGCTGTCCGGCGTGGCGACGTGCTTGACCGGCGCCTCGTCGACCCGGTGTACGCCGCTGACCCTCTCCGGGCGCACGCGCCAGATCAGGATCAGCGAACAGGCGCAGACGAACGCATAGAGCATGTTCGCACCGAAGACCTTCATCAGCGCACCGGCCGCCAGCGGGCCGATACAGGCACCGACACCGAAGGTCACCAGCAGCATGGCGGTCAGCGAAACGCGCCGCTCGCCTTCGACGTGGTCATTGGAGAACGCCACCGCCAGCGGGTAGAGGGTGAACTGCACCAGGCAGACCACGAAGCCCAGCGGCAACAGCCAGGCCAGCGTCATCGGCGGCAACGGCAGCACCGGCAGCAGGGCCAGCGGCAGGGCGACCACCAGCAGCAGTATCGCGGCATTGCGGATGAGCGCCGCGCGGTCATAGCGATCCGACAGCCAGCCCAGCGGCCACTGCACCACCAGCCCGGCGAAGATGCAGCCGCCCATGAACAGGCCGATTTCCTCGGTGCTCAAGCCCTGGCGCACCGCGTAGAGCGGCGCCAGGCCGTAGAACGAACCGATCACCAGCCCCGACACCAGCACCGTGGTCAGCGACTGCGGCACCCGCTGGATGAAGAAGCGCGGCTCCAGTGGCGCCGGGCGCAGCGGCGCGGGGTGGACCTTGTGGGTGATCGCCACCGGGATCAGCGACAGCGCAAAGCACAGCGCAATCAGCATCGGCAGCTCCGGGCCCAGGCCCGGATGCACCACCAGCACCAGTTGGCCAAGTACCAGGCCCAGGTATGACGCGACCATGTAGCCGGCGAACACCAGCCCGCGCTGGCGCGCCTCGGCCTGCTCGTTGAGCCAGCTTTCGATGACCATGTACTGGCACATCATGCCCAGGCCGATGGCGACCCGCAGCACCAGCCAGAAGCCCACCCACGGCAGCAGACCAATGCCCAGCACGGCGGCGGTCACCAAGCCGCCACAGGCGACGTAGGCGCGGATATGGCCGACGCGGGCGATCAGCCGGTGGCCGATCTTGCCGCCCAGCACCAGGCCAAGGTAGTAGGCGGCCATCATGGCGCCGATCCATAACCCATCGACCTTCTCCGCGCCCAGGCGCAGGGCGAGGTAGGTACTGAGCAGACCGGAACCGGTCAGGAGCATGACGGCGGCGAAGTACAGAGCGCGGAAGGCAGTGACGATCCGAAGCATTGGACCTCCTGGTCCAGAACAACCCCGGCACAGTGTCCGGGCAGCGGAAAGCGGGACTTGCCGTGACACATTAGAGGCTGCCAATCGACGCGTCGAGAGCCCTGCCGGGCCCGGAATAGCGAGTGTCGCCCCCGGTGATGCGGGCCAGTTCGAAGGATACCGGCGGGATGAGCGAGGATGGCTTGAAGATCGCCTGGAGATAGGCGCCGATCACAGCTGCATCAGACTTTCGCCGCAGCTGTGTCGGCGGGCACGCGGCTCACGACCTTGACATCAGGCTTTCGACTTCAGGCCTGGGCTGCGAGTACGCGGCGCTCCCAGGGGCTGATCTCGTCGAAGAAGCTGGTCAGCTCCATGGACTTGGTCGCGCAGTAGCCGTCGATGAACTCGTTGCCGAATACCTCGCGGGCCAGCTCGCTGCGCTTGAGGCGCTGCATCGCGTCGTACATCGTGCACGGCAGCAGCAGCTCGTCCGGCACCTCGAACTCACCCTGGATCGGCGCGGTGGGCTCCAGCGCCTGCTCGATGCCGTGCAGGCCGGCCGCCAGGCTCGCGGCGATGGCCAGGTAGGGGTTGGCGTCGGCGCCGGCCAGGCGGTTTTCCACTCGCCGGGCGACCGGTGCGCTGGCCGGAATGCGCAGGCCGGCGGCGCGGTTGTCGTGGGACCAGCAGGCGTTGTTCGGCGACGCGTAGGGGTGGCACAGGCGCTGGAAGGAGTTCACGTTCGGCGCGAACAGCAGGGTGAAGTCCGCCAGGCACGCCTGCTGGCCGCCGATGAAATGCCGGAACGCCGGCGTGGCCTCGCCATGGGCATCGGTGAAGATGTTGCGGCCCTCGCCATCGACCACGCTCTGGTGGATGTGCATCGAACTGCCCGGCGTGTGCGCCAGCGGCTTGGCCATGCACACCACGATCAGCCCGTGCTTGAGCGCGACTTCCTTGAGCAGGTGCTTGAAGAGGAAGGTCTGGTCGGCCAGCAGCACCGGGTCGCCGTGCAGGAAGTTGATCTCGAACTGGGTGGTGCCCATCTCGTGCATGAAGGTGTCGCGTTCCAGCCCCACCGCTGCCATGCAGCGGTAGACGTCCTGGAAGAACGGCCGCAGGCCGTTGTTGGAAGACACGCTGAAGGCCGAGTGGCCGATCTCGCGGCGACCGTCGAGGCCGACCGGCGCCTGGAAGGCTTCGTTGGCGTCGGGGTTGGGCGCGAAGACGAAGAATTCCAGCTCGGTCGCCACCACCGGGCTCCAGCCGCGCTCGGCGTAGCGCGCGACGACTTGCTTGAGCAGGCCGCGGGTGGACAGGCCGGACGGCTTGCCGTCGAGCTCCACCGCATCGCAGATAGCGAAGGCGCGGGGTTCGTCGCTCCAGGGCAGGCGGTGGATCTGGGTGGGCTCGGCGATCAGCGCGAGGTCGCCGTCGTCGCTGCCGTAGTACTTGGCCGGCGGGTAGCCGCCCATGATGCATTGCAGCAGGACGCCACGCGCCAGTTGCAACCGGCGCCCGGTGAGGAAGCCCTCGCCGGTCATCACCTTGCCACGCGGCACCCCGTTGAGGTCGGGGGTGACGCACTCGATCTCTTCCACTCCAGCCAGGCGTTCGGCGAGCGGGATTCCTAGATCGTTACTCATGACTTCTTATCCTTGTTCTTCTTGTCCTTGTCACAGGACGCCGCGCGAGGTGCGCGAGCCCGTACAAAATACGCACCACGCGTTCGATATTTCAAGCGGGCGAAGATCGGATTTTCCTCGCCGGATCGCAGGCAGGACACGTGTGGAATGAGTTCGCGCGAATGAAGACGCCGCTCCCTGGAGCGGCGTCTTCATTGAGTCACCCGCCCTCAGAACAGGTGGGTGAACAGCCAGTACAGCGAAGCAGAGAGCACGATGGCCGCCGGCAGGGTCAGCACCCAGGCCATCAGCAGGTTGCGGATGGTGCGCATCTGCAGGCCGGAGCCGTTGGCGGCCATGGTGCCGGCGACGCCGGAAGACAGCACGTGGGTCGTCGATACCGGCAACCCGTACATGTCCGCTGCGCCGATGGTCATCATCGCCACCAGCTCCGCCGAGGCGCCCTGGGCGTACGTCAGGTGGGTCTTGCCGATCTTCTCGCCGACGGTGACCACGATGCGCTTCCAGCCGACCATGGTGCCCAGGCCGAGGGCGATGGCCACGGCAACCTTCACCCACAGCGGGATGAAGCGGGTCGACTCGTCGATCTTGCCCTTGAACGCCGCCAGCTTGCTGGTGGTATCGGCGTCGAAGTTGCCGACATTGTCCTTGTCCATCAGGCGGATCGCCTCGCTGGTCAGGTACATGTCGTTGCGCACGTTGCCCATGGCTTCGGCCGGCACGCGAGCAAGGCTGCCGTAGCCCTTCACTTCCGCGCCGATGGCGCCGGTCAGCGCCGCCAGCGACGGGATCAGTTCCGGCCTGGCTTCCTTGGTACGCACGTACTCCGACAGCACCGCGCGCGGGTCGGCCGGGGCCGGCTGCGGCGCGGCGCGGACCAGCGCCTGCTGGGTGACTTCGGCGATGGCGACGAACTGCACGGTCTGGTCCGCCGGCATGGTGCGGTTCAGCGCGTAGGCCATCGGCAGGGTGCCAACCAGGATCAGCATGATCAGGCCCATGCCCTTCTGCCCGTCGTTGGAACCGTGGGCGAAGGAGACGCCGGTGCAGGTGAGAATCAGCAGGCCACGAATCCACCACGGCGGCGGCGTCTTGCCCTTGGGCGCCTTGTACAGCGCGCGGTTCTTCACCAGCAGGCGCAGCGCCAGCAGCAGGAGCGCGGCGCAGACGAAGCCGATCAGCGGCGAGAGCAGCAACGAGTAGCCGACCTTGGTCGCCTGCGCCCAGTCGACGCCGCTGGTGCCGTCGCGGCCGTGCATCAGCGCATTGGCGATGCCCACGCCGATGATCGAGCCGATCAGGGTGTGCGAGGACGACGCCGGCAAGCCCAGCCACCAGGTGCCGAGGTTCCACAGGATGGCGGCGATCAGCAGGGCGAAGACCATGGCGAAACCGGCCGAGGAACCGACCTGCAGGATCAGCTCCACCGGCAGCAGGGCGATGATGCCGAAGGCCACCGCGCCGCTGGAGAGCAGCACGCCGAGGAAGTTGAAGCAGCCCGACCAGACCACCGCGAAGTGCGGCGGCAGCGAGTGCGTATAGATGACGGTGGCCACCGCGTTGGCGGTGTCGTGGAAACCGTTGACGAACTCGAATCCCAGGGCGATGAACAGGGCGACCCCGAGCAGCAGGAACGGCGTCCAGGTGGTGACCGCAGTGGTGACGTCGTCGACGTCACGCACCAGGCTCCAGGCCGAGAACAGCAGGCCGACGGCGAGCACGGCGAAGAAGACGAAGGCGGTCAGGCGGCCGGGTTTGTGCTCCAGATGGGGCCGTCCTTCGGCGATGGGAACGGCCAGGGTATCGGTGGTCATGCTGGGAGTCCGCGTGGGGGATGTCCCAGTCATGATCGGCGGGGAATGTTACAGGTTATGTCTCTGCCGGAGCTGTCCGCAGGTGGGCTTTACGTAGGAGCGGACTCCGTCCGCGATGTGCCGCCGGCCGGCTCGGAGCCGCTGGAAAACGATCGCGGACAGAGTCCGCTCCTACCCGACAGTCCTGTACTCGGATCAGCCCTCACCCCAGCCCTCTCCCTCTGGGAGAGGGCTGGGGTGAGGGAAGGCACTAGCACGGACTTACCTGAAGAAGACAGTTGCTCCTACGGGGTATGCAACGCCTCAGTAAACCTCTGGCACCACGATTTCCCGTGGGGTCGGCGTGCGCGAGTAATCCTCGTTGCGCTGCCGCGCGGGCAGGATCACCGACGGATGCTCCACGTCCTCATAGGGAATCAGGTTCAGCAGGTGGCTGATGCAGTTCAGCCGCGCGCGCTTCTTGTCGTCGGCCTGCACCACCCACCAGGGCGCCTCGGCAATGTGGGTGCGCTCCAGCATGATTTCCTTGGCCTTGGTGTAGGCCTCCCAGCGCCGGCGCGACTCCAGGTCCATGGGGCTGAGTTTCCACTGCTTGAGCGGGTCGTGGATGCGGCTGAGGAAGCGCAGGTGCTGTTCGTCGTCGGAGATGGAGAACCAGTACTTGATCAGCTGGATGCCCGAGCGCGCCAGCATGCGCTCGAACTCCGGCACGCTGCGGAAGAACTCCTCGTACTGCTCGTCGTTGCAGAACCCCATGACCCGCTCGACGCCAGCGCGGTTGTACCAGCTGCGGTCGAACARGACGATCTCCCCCGCCGCCGGCAGGTGCGAGACGTAGCGYTGGAAGTACCACTGGGTCTGCTCGCGGTCGTTSGGCGCGGGCAGCGCGGCGACCCGGCACACGCGCGGATTGAGGCGCTGGGTGATGCGCTTGATCACGCCGCCCTTGCCSGCCGCGTCGCGGCCCTCGAARAGGATGACCACCTTGTGGCCGGTCTTCACCACCCAGYTCTGCAGTTTCACCAGCTCGCCCTGCAGGCGGAACAGCTCGCTGAAGTAGCGACGGCGGGCGAGCTTCTCCTCGTCGACGTCGGCGTGCTCGTCGAACAGCTCATCGAGGTTGCGCACGTCTTCCAGCAGTTCCAGCTCCAGCTCTTCGTCGCTGTGGTCGAGCAGTTCGCGGTGGATGCGGCGGATCACGGATTCATGGGTCAGGGGCATGGCAGCGGCCTACGCGTCGGGGCTTTGCCGCCAGACTAGGGGCGCCCGGTGTCAGGCTGGTGACAGCCTTGCTCGGCCCTCTGTGCTGAGGCTTGCCCCTCTCCCCCGCCCTGGCTGCGCGCCCCGATCCGAAGGGAGAGGGAGCCGTTCGGCGCAAGCTGATAGATCGGAGAGTTCATGACGCTGCCTGCACTGAGGACAGTTCCCTCTCCCTTCAGGGAGAGGGAAACCGGCACACGCACCGACCTCGTATCCGCTCTCGCTGCTATCTCCCTACTTCTCGCGCAGTTCCATCACCTTCAGCTCCGGATCGGCCTTGATCTGCTCGTCGGTAAACGGCAGCTCCGGCCATTGCTGCCGGGCGAACAGCTCCGTCTGGTCCCGATGGTGCGGCGAGCCGGGTTCGCTGGACTGCGAGAACGCCAGCAGCCCGCGCGCCTTCGGCCCGTCGGCGGTGAAGTCGACCAGCTGGATATAGCTGCTGCCGCTGAGCACGCGATAATGGTCGCCCTGCCACTGCGAAGTGATGGCGTTGTACACGCCCTCGTTGCCGGTGCCGCCAGGGATGCCCAGGGGATTGGCCTGGTCGCCGGTCAGTTGCAGTTCGCCCCAGGTCTCATCTGCCTGGATCTTGCGGGCGCCGATCTCCTGCCCGGCTGCCACCAGGGCCTGCTGCGCCTGCTGGCGGACCTCCGGCTTGTCCAGGGCGATGCCCGAGGGCGTGGCCAGCGGCAGCTTGGGATCGAAGGGCAGGCGCCAGCCACCCTCGATCTTCAGGAAGCGCGCGACAAACGCCTGGAAGTAGGCGAAGCCGGGATTGCTGTCGAGGTTGACGTGGCGGTCCCACGAGCCCAGCGCGGCGCAGGCCGCCTCCGCGCCCGCCGGGGCTGGCTTGCACAGTTGCAGCAGGTCGTCGAGGAGCATGTCGGCGACGTAGACGCGGTTGTCAGTGACCAACTTCTGCAGGTCATCCGGGCCGATCTTGCCGTCGCCCTTCAGGCGTTCCAGGGCGAAGCGAGCACGGGCACTGACCGGGATCGAATCGCGGCTCACCAGCGGCGAGAAGCCGGTCAGCGGCTGCGCCGGGTTGCTCAACCAGGCGCTGTCATTGGAGTTCTGCACGAAGTCCTGGCGCTCCAGCGCCGGCATCTGCTCCGGCGGAGTAAGGCCGGCATGACGCGCCCCCGGTGCGCTGGACCAGTTGCAGGCACGGCGTCCGCCCTGCAGCACCGGCAGGCCCTGCTTCTGGAACGCGGGGATCGCGCAGTCGGCCAATTGTTGCTGGCTCAGGTAAGGCACCACCGATTGATTGAGGTAGAGCACCTTGCCTTCTGCGTCAGTGGCCAGGGTGTTGACCCACGGAATCCCCTGTATCCGCTCCACGCTGTCGCGCAGCTCATCCAGGCTGCGCGCGTGATCGATGGCGTACCACTGCTGCAGCACGCGGTCGTTGCCCAGGTTGGCGTCGCGCACGGCGAAGGCTTCATTGGCGTTCCAGGGGAATTTGCCGGGCACGCTGAGCAGCGGGCCGTACTCGGACTCGTACAGCGTATGGCTGCGCGTGCCCACGCGGCCGTCGGCCTCACGTACCCGCACGCGCAGGGTGACTTCCTTCAACGGCCGCGACTGGCCATCGACGCGGTAGCTGTGCGGGTCCTGCGGGTCGAGATCCAGTCGATACAAGGTGAAGTGGCTGGAGGTGTCCACCGTATGGCTCCAGGCCAGGTCCTTGCCGAAGCCGATGTTCACCAGCGGCATGCCCGGCAGCGAAGCGCCCATCACATCGAGCTGGCCGGGAATGGTCAGGTGCATCTGGTAGAAACGCAGCGCGCCGAACCAGGGGAAATGCGGGTTGGCCAGCAGCAGGCCGTTGCCGTCCACAGAACGCTCGCTGCCCACCGCGACGGCGTTGCTGCCGTGGTTCTGATGGAAGTTCTCGCGACGCTCCATCGCCGCCAGCACCTCGCCGTCGCTGACGATGGAGGACGTTGCCTGGCCCGGCGGCGTCGCTGCCATCATCGCCTCGGCGAACTGCCCGGCACCGGATTGCACCAGCAGCCGGCGGGTCAGGCGCAGCAGGTCGTCGCTCTCCAGCGGGCGCAGCCAGGCCTTGCCCGCGCACTGCGTGCCGGCCGCCTGGGTATCCCACAGCCAGCGGTTGTAGCCGGCCGCGTAGCCATCGAGCAGGTCGCGGATCGGCTGCGGCTGGGCGCTGCGCAGGCGACGCAGGGATTCGTTGTCGTTGAGCCAGGTGTAGAAGAAGTCCGAGGGCAGGTTGCCGATGCCGGCGGAGGACTTGCCGTCCACGCCGAAGTAGCGCGAGCGTTCGCCCCGCGCAGTGAGGACTTCCTCGGCCAGCAGGCAGGCGTTGTCGCGGGCATAGGCGTAGCCGATGCCGTAGCCCAGGCCCAGTTCGTCCCTGGCCTGGATGTGCGGGATGCCGTAGCGGGTCCAGCGGATCTGCGCCTCGAGTTCGGCGCCATAGGCCAGCGCGGGTAGTCCGGAAGCCAGCAGGCTGCCGGCCACGGCGGCCAGTCGGAAGGTCTTGCTCATTGATTCCCTCAATGCTCGGATGACGGCCGGATGCCCGGCCAGGGGCACGCGGCCGCGCCGCTCGCGCGGTGCCGGTGCAAGGGTTGAGTGGCGGCTCACGCCGGCCAATGCAGTGCGCTGAAGGTCATCGCGCCGCGCCTTCCGAGGCACGCGCGCAGGCAGGTTGCTGAGGACATGGGTTCTCCTTTTTCTTGTCGGTCGCCTCGCGAAAAAAGCGACGCGCCTCTTCAGGGGAACGGATGGGCCGCACGCGAAATTAACCCGCGACCGATGGCGATCGGCCACACAGCAAGGCTCTATCTCGCGGCTTTCGCCCGTTCCAGAGGCGTCGCGGGCGGTTCGACTTCAGGGCGCCGGGAGGGTTCCGGACTGACGCTTCCAACGACCGGGCGACTGCCCCGTCCAGCGCTGGAAAGCGCGGGAGAAACTCGCCGCCTCGGCGTAGCCCAGGCACTGCGCGATGCCATGCAGATCCATCCGCGATTCGCATAGCAGGCGCTCGGCCAGACGCCGTTTGATGCCGTCGTTCAGCCCCTGCAGGCTCTGCCCCTCCTGCGCCAGGCGCCGTTGCAGCGTGCGCTCGGAAAGACCCAGTCGCTCGGCCACCGCGGCAGCGCCGAGCAGGCTGGCGGAATCACGCAACAGCAGTTGCTGGACCTGCCGAGCGGTCGGTGTGGCGGCCAGGGTCAGCGCCAACTCTCCACAGAGGCGCTCGCAGAGCTGCTCGCCGCTGTCGCGCGCGCTGATCTGCGCTTGCGGCAGCGGCGCCTGCAGGTCTTCCAGGGCAAAGAGCATGGCGTTGCGTGGCGCCTCGAACAGTGGCTCGATGCCGAAGATGTCGTGGAACACGCTGGCATCGGCTGGCGCCGCGCAGCGCAATTCGATGGCCAGGGGCTGCAGCGGCCGCTGCAGCAACTCGCCGGACAATTGCCAGCAACCGGCAATGCCGCGCTCCACCACGAAAGCTCGGGCATCCTCGGGCAGTACGCGATCGTCGTACACCAGCCACACCCCGCGCGCCTCCACCTCGCTGCTCACGGGGCAAAGGGTCAGGGCCAGGCTCTGGTAACGGCCGAAGGTTTCGAAGGCTTCCTGCAGGGTGCGGCTGGCGAGCATGGTGAAACCCAGCAGCCCCAGCGACGTCAGGTGATAGCGCCGCCCGGTGGCCAAACCCAGGCCCGGCCTGTTCCTGCGCTGCAACAGGTTGCGGATCACCGCCAGTTCCTGCCACGCCTGGATGCGCCCGGCGCGCGCCTGCAGGTCGGCGGGCGAGATGGCGCTGCCCACCAGGCAATCGTCGGCGTCGATGCCTTCGTCGCGGGCGCTGTCGAGCAGGTACTGCACTCCGGTGATTTCGCGGGTCTGGCGCCAATCCATCACGAATTCCTCATTGGCCGCCGCATGGCGGGAAAAGTCAATTTTTGGCGGCTTTGATCATGGAAGAAAGTGACGGCGCTGACCATGCTTGAGGTGCCAATAACACTCACAAGAGGCTTCCCCATGTTCGAGTTCTTCTACGCGTTGCCCAGCCAGAACCGCGCCGCCGAGTACAAGCACTTCCGCATCGTCCCGGCCACCGGCGCCATCGGTGCGGACGTCAGCGACCTGGACCTGACCACCCTGGGCGACGACGGCTTCGCCGAGCTGCGCCAGGCACTGCTGGCGCACAAGGTGCTGTTCATCCGCGGGCAGAACCTGAGCGTGGAAAACCTCGAAGCCGTGACCCTGCGCTTCGGCGAATTCGGCCGCGAACCCTATGTGGTCGGCATGGAAGATCACCCGCATGTGGTGCGGGTGGTGAAGGAAGCCAACGAGAAGACCCCGGTGGTGTTCGGCGGCGCCTGGCACAGCGACTGGTCGTTCCAGGAACGCCCGCCGGCCTTCACCCTGCTCTACGGCCATGACATCCCGCCGTTCGGCGGCGACACCCTCTACGCCAACCTGGCGCTGGCCTACGAATGGCTGTCGCCGAAGCTGCGCGCGCAACTGGAAACCCTCGACGCCATCCACAGCCCCGAACGCGCCTACGGCGCCGAGGCCAAGCACAACGACCTGATGGAGAACATGGCGGTGCGCTACGGCAGCCACGATGGCGAAGTGCGCTCCCACCCTCTGGTGACCCGGCACCCGGAAACCGGCAAGAAAGTCCTCTACATCAACCCGGCCTACACCAGCGGCATCAAGGGCATGCGCCCGGCCGAGTCGCAACCGCTGCTGGACTACCTGTTCGGCATCGCCACCCAGCCGGCCTTCACCTGCCGCATGCGCTGGACTGCCGGCACCCTGGCGATCTGGGACAACCGCAGCACCTGGCACTACCCGGTGTCGGACTACCACGGCATGCGCCGGGAGATGTACCGCACCACTGTGGTGGGCGAAGTACCGAGCCGCTGAGGAGCCCCACGATGAACACGGACAAGTTCCACGCCGCCGCCCACGCCCTGGCCGAGGCGCGGGCCAGCCGAACGCCCATCGCCGCGCCAGCGGCACACTTTGGCCTCACCGGGCTGGACGACGCCTATCGCGTGCAGGCGCTGGGCATCGACCTCGCGATGGCCGGCGGCGAGCGCCTGGCGGGCGCCAAGGCCGGGCTGATCTCGCCGGCAATGCAGGCGGCGCTCAAGGTCGACGAACCGGTTCACGGCCGCTTGCTCGCCAGCCTGCGCTGTCGATCCGGCGCGCTTATCGCCCGCAAACGCCTGCTGCAACCGCGAATCGAGGCAGAACTCGCCCTGCTCATCGGCCGCGACCTGCCGACGGGAGAGCTCAATCTGGCCACTTTTCGCGCCTGCATCGAAGGTGCGGTCCCGGCCATCGAGATCAACGACACCGCCGTGGCCAACTGGCAGATCGGCCTGCTCGACTCGGTGGCCGACAACCTCTGCGCGGGCCTCTACCTGACCGGCGACCAGCCGGTGGCGCTGGAAAGACCGGACGACGCCGCGCTGGCAGTGCAACTGCTGCGCAATGGCGCGCCGGCCTTCCCGCCGACCCGGACGACCTTCGGGGCGATGCTTGACATCGGCCTCTGGCTGGCGCGGCGCATGGCACGACTGGACGCACCGTTGAAGGCCGGCGACGTCTTGCTATGCGGGGCTCTGGCGCCGATGTCGCCGGTTGCGCCGGGGGATGCGTTCGAGCTGGAAATGGGGGGTGTGGGACACGTCGGCTGCAGCTTCGAGCGGTGAGTGACTGGACGGCCCGCTCGAGATTCGCGCGCGTGGTCTCCTACAACCCCGCCCCAAACCGCCCTGCATGCTCGCGCAGCATCCCCCGCAGCAACTGTGCGGCGGGCGACAGGTAGGCTCCCTCCCGCACCGTCAGCCCGATGGTCCGCGTCAGCGTGGTCTCGGCCAACTGCACCTCGCGCAACTGATCCATCCCGTGCCCGCCCGCCAGCGCCTCGCGGGCGATGAAACTGAGCAGGCGGGTGCGGGCGATCAGGTTGGGCAGCATGGGAATCGCGTTGGTCTCGATCTGCACCTGCGGCAGTGGCAGTTGGTAGGCCTGGAAGGTGGCGTCCATCCAGCGTCGCGACGACACCCCGGTAGCCGGCAGTACCCAGCGATAGCGGCACAGGTCGGCCATGGCTACGGGTGCGTCGAAGATCGGATGGTCGTGGCTGGCGACCACCACTACCTGGTCCTGCAGCAGCGGTTCGCTGCTCAGTTGCGGGTCGTCGACGATCCGCGAGCAGATCGCCATGTCCAGTCGCCCGCTGCGCAACGCTTCGCGCAGCACGTCGTCCTGGCCCAGCACCAGGCTCATGGTGACCTCCGGCGCACGGGCCAGCAGGTCCTCGGTGAGGCGCGGCAGCAGGTACTCGGCCATGGTCGCCGCGCAACCCAGGCGGATGTTACCTACGACACCACTGGCGAAGTCGCGCACCTCGCGGCGGGTTTCCTCGATGTCCTGACGCAATTGCCGGGCCCGCTGGAGCATCAGTTCACCGGCCGGTGTCAGGCGAATCCGTCGGCCGTCACGCTGGAACAGGCGCGCGCCAAGGGACTCCTCCAGGCGCTGGATGCTCTTGGTCAGCGCCGGCTGGCTGCGCCCCAGCCGCTCGGCGGCGCGCCCCAGGTGGCCGAGCTCGGCGATGGTTTCGAAGTAGGCGAGATCACGCAGGTCCATGGCGGCCAACCGATAAATTTCAGGAATGGATTCATGACTATTAGAAAATAGACTTGATCGATCCGGCTACCGATAATTCTTCCGTCTTCCCCGTCCGGAGCCGTCCGTGTCCAGTCGCCCCGCCCTCTTCGTCGCCCGTATCCCCGTCAGCCTGCAATGGTTGACCCTGGCGCTCGGGGCCGCAGGCGCCGGGCAACTGCTCACCTGGCTCGGCATTCCCGCCGCGCTGTTCCTCGGGCCCATGCTGGTGGCCATCGCCTTCGGCGTCAGCGGCGCGGAAATCCGCCTGCCGCGCAGCGCCTTCCGCCTCAGCCAGGGCTGCATCGGCCTGCTGGTCGCCCACGCCATGAGTTGGTCGGTACTGCAGGCGATGGTCGCCTCCTGGCCGCTGATGCTCAGCGCCACGGTGCTCACCGTGCTGCTGTCCGCTGCCGTCAGCTATGCCATGGTGCGCTTCGGCGGCATCCCCGGCAGCACCGCCGCCTGGGGCACCGCGCCGGGCGGCGCGGCGGCCATGGTGTCGATGGCCGAAGCCAACGGCGCCGACCCGCGCGTGGTCGCCACCATGCAGTACGTGCGGGTGGTCTGCGTGGTCATGGCCGGTGCGCTGGTGGGGCGCTTCCTCGGCATCGAGGGCGGCGGTTCAGTGGCGCACAGCACGCCGATCATCGACACCGCCACCCTGCCCGACCTGATCAATTGCCTGTTGCTGATCTTCGTCTGCACCACTGCCGGCGCGAAGCTGCCGGCCGGTCCGCTGCTGGTACCGCTGGTGGCCGGAGCGGTTCTTCAGCTCACCGGCGTGTTGCACATCACCCTGCCGCACTGGTTGCTGGCCAGCGCCTACGGCGTGATCGGCTGCTACATCGGCCTGCGCTTCGACCGCGAAAGCCTCGCCTACGTCGGCCGCCACCTGCCGGCCATGCTGGTCAGCGCACTGGCGCTGATCGCCAGCTGCGCCGCATTCGCCTGGGTGCTGGCGACCATCACCGGCATGGACTTCCTCTCCCTCTACCTCGCCACCAGCCCCGGCGGCCTGGATGCCATGGCGATCATCGCGGTGGACACCCATTCCGACGTCGGCCTGGTGCTGGCGATGCAGACACTGCGGCTGTTCGTGGTGCTGTTCACCGGGGTTTCCGTGGCGCGGACGGTGATTCGCCTGAGCCGCGCCTGAGGCTGGCGCCGGGCCTGTAGGAGCGACAGTCTTCTTCGGTCAATTTGTGCCACTGAATTCCCCTCACCCCAGCCCTCTCCCACCGGGAGAGAGCTGGGGTGAGGGGGCTCTTGATTTTGCAGGAGCGAGCTTGCTCGCGAACCGCCCAACCCTGGAGACGCCGGCTGACTCCGTTCGCGAGCCAGCTCGCTCCTACACAATGCGCCCACCCGTGCCCTTGTGCCGGCGAACCCACCCCCGCTAAGGTCGTCGCTCCTTCACCGAGCGAGCCCGCCATGGATAGCCTTCGCTACCGCCCCACTGCCTTCCACGTCACCCACTGGAGCACTGACCCGTTCAGCCGCGGCGCCTACAGCACCCTGCTGCCCGGCGGCACGCCTGAGCATCGGCGTCGGCTCGGCGAAGTGCTGGGCGGCAAGCTGGTGCTGGCCGGCGAGGCCTGCAATCCCGTCGCCCCGGCCATGACCCATGGCGCCTGGAACGATGGCCTGCGCGCCGCCGAAGCCGCCATCGAAAGCGCCGCCCGCCGGGTGCTGGTGATCGGCGCAGGGTTCGCCGGGCTCGCCGCCGCGCGCCGTCTCAGGGAGGCGGGAATCGAGTGCGTCGTTATGGAGGCCCGTGGCCGCATCGGTGGCCGCGTCCACAGCATTTCCCTCGGTCCGGTGCGAGTGGACGAAGGCGCCGCCTGGCTGCAGCACTTCGACGATAACCCGCTGGCCGCTCACGCCCGGCAGCTCGGCCTGCCGCTGCGGGAAACCGATTTCGGCCAGCCTCTGGCCGCTGCGGTGGATGGCCCGGTGCCCGATATCGACGCGGCCTGGGAAGCCCTGCGCGCCGGAATCGACCGCAGCCTGCCGCTGGCGGAAGGTGTCGCGCGCTATCTCGAAGAGCGCGATGAGCCAACCCGCCGCGCCACCCGCTTCGCCCTGGATGCCAACCTGATCCTGGAAGCCTGCCTGCCGCTGGAATCGCTGTCGGTCGATGCACTGGACGAAGAAGGCGTCGGTGCCGGCGACCGTTTCCTGCCGCAGGGGTACTCACAACTGGTCGAGCATCTGGCCGAAGGGCTGGATATCCGCCTGAACCAGCCGGTGACCGCCATCGACTGGTCCGAAGCCTCGGTGCGGGCAGGCGGTGAAAGCGCCGATTTCTGTATCTGCACCGTGCCCATCGGCGTGTTGCGTGATATCCGCTTCACCCCGCCCCTGCCGGCGGCGCAGCAGGACGCGCTGGAGCACCTGGGCATGGGCCGACTGGAGAAGGTCGTACTGCAGTTCGACGAGCGCTGGTGGCCGGTGTCACCGTCGGGTTACCTGCGCTGGTACGACGAGCCGGCCAGCTTCGGCGAGTGGTTGGATCTCACCGACGCGGTGGGTACGCCGACCATTGCCGGGTTGATCGCGGCGGATGCGCTGGAGCGGGTGTTTGCGGGCCGCAGCGATGAGGAGATTGCGCGCGCGGCCTCTGAAGCTCTGCAGGCGTGGGCGAATGCCATTCGAAACGCCGGCGCTCCGAGTTGAAACGTAGGATGGGGTGGAGCCTAGGCGATACCCATGCTGCCGGTGCCAGGGTCGATAGGTATCGCTGCGCTCCGCGCCATCCTACGAATGCGCCAATGGCAGGCAGGAAGCCTGTCCACGAATCCGCTACACCCCGTCCAGCGTCAGATCGACCAACCGCTCGACATAGCCCGTATCCAGCTCCTCGGCGGAAAACAGGATGCGGTACACCAGCGGCGCCATCAGCCGGTCGACGATGCGGTCGACGTCCGGCAGCTTCTCGCCGCGCTCCCTGGCGCGCAGCAGGATGATGTCGAACTGGCCACAGGCGATGGCCATGCAGCGCCCTGAGCAGCCACCGCCGGCCGCGAGCAGATCGAGCACCACCGCGCGGCCGGGCACCGAGGCGGTCTCCTCCATGTACTGCTCGCCCCAGGCCAGCAGGTCGCCACGCAGGCTGCCGGTATCGGCCGGCTCGGCATCCGGGCGGATGCGCTCCAGCGCGACATCGCCGAGCAACTCGCTGAGGTCGCCCCAGCGCCGGTAGATGGTCGAGGGCGTGACACCAGCGCGCGCCGCGATCAGCGGCACGGTCAGTTCCGCGCGGTCGCGCTCTTCCAGCAACTCCTGGACAGCCTTGTGCACCGATGCCTGCACCCGCGCGCTGCGGCCGCCTGGACGAACACCCTGATTAATTGCCATGAGCACCTTAACGCAAAGAATTTGCTTTTATCCGAAATCGGGTCCAGCATCTCGCAAAAGCAAAATCTTAGCCTTTGCGAGCTGAATCATGGCACAGACCTTACCCAAAAGCGCGCCCGGCTTTTTCCCGGCCCTGCTGCTGACCGCGATCCTCATGGCCTTCCTCGCCGCCGCTGCCGCGCCCACGCCGCTCTATGCGCTGTACCGCGAGTCCTGGCAATTCTCCCCCGCCCTGCTGACGCTGGCCTTCAGCATCTACGCCGGCGGGCTGATGCTGGCGCTACTGGTGTTCGGTTCGCTGTCGGACCACCTCGGCCGTCGCCCGCTGATTCGTGCGGCACTGATCATCGAGTTGCTGGCGATGAGCGTGTTCCTCTACGCCAACTCGGTGGAACTGCTGATCGCCGCGCGCCTGCTGCAAGGCTTCGCCACCGGCGTCGCGACCGCTGTACTGGGTGCCGCCATGCTCGACATCGACCGCGAGCGCGGCCCGTTGATCAACAGCGTCGCGCCCATGCTCGGCATGGCGCTGGGCGCACTGGGCAGCAGCGCACTGGTGCAGTTCGGCGGCGACCCGCTGCACCGCGTCTATGTCTGGTTGCTGGCGGTATTCGCGCTGGCCCTGGTGCTGTTGCGCTGGCTGCCGGAAAGCGTCAGCAGGCAGCCCGGCGCGCTGGCCTCGCTGAAGCCGCGCATCCGCATTCCCCCGCAGGCGCGCCGGGCGTTCTGGAGCGTGGCGCCGCTGAACGCCAGCCTCTGGGCGCTGGGCGGTTTCTACCTGTCGCTGGGCCCGACCCTGGCGCGCCAGGTGACCAGTCTGCCGGTTCCGATGATCGGCGGTGGGCTGGTCTCGCTGCTGTGCTTCTGCGGCGCCGTGGCGATCTTCGCGCTGCGCAACCGGCCGGCAGCGGTCATCCTGCGCCGCGGCGGGCTGGCCCTGATCATCGGCCTGCTGATTACCCTGCTCGGCGTGGATTCCTCCAACCTCTGGCTGTTCTTCCTCGGCACCGCGGTGGCGGGCCTTGGCTTTGGCGGCGCCTTCCTCGGCGCATTGCGCTCGGTGGTGCCGCTGGCCCACGCCCACGAGCGCGGTGCGCTGATGGCGAGCTTTTATGTGCTCAGCTACCTGGCGTTCAGCGTGCCGGCGATCCTCGCCGGGCTGGCGATCCAGCGTTATGGCCTGGTCGCCACCACCAACGGCTATGCCGGCCTGCAGATTCTCGCGGCGTCGCTGGTCCTGCTGCTGTCCCTGCGCGCACCCGCCGCGCAGAAGGCGCCGGCCTGAATCAGGCCGCCTCGCGGGCGCGCAGGAAGTCGTAGAGCGCGCGCACGGCCGGCTGCTCCAGCGCCTGGGCGGCGTGGCAAAGGCCGATGCGGCGCACGGGTAGCGGCAGGTTCAAGGTTCCGCTGCGCACGGCCGGGGCGCCGCCGAGCAACGAGGCCGGAAGGATCGCCGCGCCCAGGCCGGCACTGACCAGCCGCAGGGCAAGATTCAGGGTGCTGGCCTGCGCGACCACCGGTGCGCTGCCGTAGGCAGTCATCAAACGCTGGTGCGACGGGTGCGACGGACAGGTGATCCACGCGTCGACTGGCACACTCTCGGCGCCGGGCGGCAGCGCCAATACGTACGGATCGTCCCACACCGGAACGAACAGTTCGTCTTCGCAACAGAACTCCTCCGCCGCCAGCCGCGCCTCCCCCACACAGCCTTCCTCCAGGTGCAGTTGCAGGTTGGGGATCGCTTGCCGGGCCAGGCCGACGAAGCGCTCGATCTGCTCGGCGCTGATGTCCCCTTCCACCCCCAGGTGCAGCGGCTGCCGCTCCGACGACTGGCGGAACAGCTTGCGCAAAACCTCCGCCTCGGCCAGCAGGGCACGGGCTCGCGGGTACAGGGTACGCGCCGCTTCGCTGACATCCACACCGCGCGGTTGGCGCACGAACAGCTCGGTGCCCAGGCTCTCCTCCAACTGGCGAACGGTGGCGGACAGCGTGGGTTGGCTGACGAACAGGCGCTGCGCGGCGGCGGTGATGTTGCGCTCTTCGAAGACCGCGACGAACGCGGCGAGCTGTCGAATATCCATAGGAAATCCCGATACCAGGCACAGGAATAAGCCATTTTTCAGGCAGCAATGCGCTAAATATACTTCACTGCATCGTCCAGGCATCCAGATTTTCGATTGCAGGAGAACCATCATGAGCAAGCCCCTGATCATCGTCACCGGCGCCAGTTCCGGCATCGGCGAAGCCACCGCCCGCCTCTTTTCCCGGCAAGGTCACCCGCTGCTGCTGCTCGCCCGGCGCATCGAGCGCCTGGAAGCACTCAAGCTGCCAAACGCGCTGTGCCGTGCCGTCGATGTGACTGACCGCGAAGCCCTGCTGGCCGCCGTCGAGGAGGCCGAGAAGCGTTTCGGCCCGGCTGACGCGCTGGTGAACAACGCCGGCGTGATGCTGCTGGGCAATATGGTCGAGCAGGATCCGGCCGAGTGGGAGCGCATGCTCGACGTCAACGTGAAGGGCCTGCTCAATGGCGTGCACGCCGTGCTCAAGGGCATGGTCGAGCGCAACCAGGGCAGCGTGATCAATGTCAGCTCGGTGGCCGGGCGCAAGACCTTCCCCAACCACGTCGCCTATGTCGGCACCAAGTTCGCCGTGCACGCGATCTCCGAGAACCTGCGCGAGGAAGTCGCGGCGCATAACGTCCGCGTGGTGACCATCGCTCCCGGCGCGGTGGAAACCGAGCTGCTCAGCCACACCACCGACGAGGCGATCAAGAGCGGCTACCAGGACTGGAAACGCGAGATGGGCGGCAAGGTGCTCAGTGCCGAGGACGTGGCCAACGCCATCGGCTACGCCTACAACCAGCCGCAGGGCGTGTGCATCCGCGAGATCGTGCTGGCGGCGACTCGGCAGCAGGCTTGATCGGCCAGGCCCGAGGGTTCTCGCAAGAGCGCATGCGCGAACTCCCCGGAAGAACACCACCGTAGGATGGGTGGAGCCTAGGCGATACCCATGCTGCCAATGCGGCAGGAGTCGAGGGGTATCGCTTCGCTACACGCCATCCTACGAAGGCGTCAGCCGGTGAAGATCATCCCGCCTGCCTAGCCGCCCAGCGGCGGTACTGCTTGGCCCGGCGCAGCGTGCGCCACTGCTCCATCACCAGCGTGCGCCACGGCGAAGCCTGCGGGTTGGGCGCACGGTGGGCGCCGATGCGGTGCAGCTGCAGCTTGACCAGCGCCATGTAGGCCAGCGCCGCCAGCGGCTTGGAGCGCCAGCGGATCGGCGGAAGTTGCGGCTGGGTCTGGCTGCCACGCTGCCAGTGCAGTACCAGTTGCGGCTCCAGGGCCAGGGCGGTGCCGATGCCGACCATGTCCAGCCCGCTGTCCAGCACCTGTTCCGCCACCGGCAGACGACGGATGCCGCCAGTGACCATCAGCGGCATGCGCGCCGCTTCGCGCATCTCGCGGGCGAATTCGAGGAAGTAGGCCTCCCGCGCCAGGGTACGGCCGTCACGGGCGTCGCCCTGCATCGCCGGCGCCTCGTAGCTGCCGCCGGACAGCTCGACCAGGTCGACCTTCTCGTCGTTCAGCCACTCGATCACCTGGCGCGCGTCGCTGGCGTCGAAGCCGCCGCGCTGGAAGTCCGCGGAATTGATCTTCACCCCCACACAGAATTCCGGCGACACTGCGGCACGCACCGCACGCACGACCTCGAGCAGCAGCCGCGCACGGTTTTCCAGCGAACCGCCCCAGCGATCCCGGCGCTTGTTCGCCAGCGGCGAAAGGAACTGGCTGAGCAGGTAGCCGTGGGCGGCGTGGATCTGCACGCCGGTGAAGCCGGCCAGTTCGGACAACTGCGCGGCGCGGACGAAGCGCCGGATCACCTCGGCGATATCGGCCTCGGTCATCTCGCGGGCGACGGCGAACAGCTTGGAGAACTTGCCCATCTCCAGCGGCACCACCGACGGCGCGATGGCGCCCTGGCCGAGGTTGGTCTGCACCTGGCGGCCAGGATGGTTCAACTGCAACCAGAACTGCGCCCCCCGGGAACGGCCGATGCGCGCCCATTCGCGGAAGCGCTCCAGATGCCGGTCATTTTCCAGCACCACGCCGCCGGGGCCGGTCATGGCGCGGCCGTCGATCATCACGTTGCCACTGAGGATCAGGCCGACGCCGCCGTCCGCCCAGGCCTGGTAAAGGCGCAGCAAGGCAGCCGAAGGCGCCTGGTCGGCATCGGCCATGTTCTCTTCCATGGCGGCCTTGGCAATACGGTTGGGGACTTCGCCGCCGTTGGGCAGGCGCAGGGGCTGGAAGGGCGACATGGCTAGGCTCCGAGGTTGTCCTGATGGGTTGTGACGGCAGCGAGGTTAAGCTTAAAGTTCACTTCAAGGTCAAGCCCCTTCGGAGCCCTGCATGAAAATCGGTGAACTGGCCAGGCTCAGCGGCCTCGCCCCCTCGCGCATCCGCTTCTACGAAGCCAGCGGGCTGATCGCTCCGGCGCGCCGCCTGGCCAACGGCTACCGCGAGTACCCGGCAGAAACCCTCGACCTGCTGGAAATCATCCGCAGCGCCCAGCAGACCGGTTTCACCCTGGAGGAAATCCGCAGCCTGCTGCCGCACTCCAGCCCCATCGAGAACGGCCACGGCGAACTCGTCGCCGGCCTGCGCCGCAAGGTCGCGGAGATCGAGGCGATGGAGCGGCAACTGCGGCAGAACCGTTTACGCCTGCTGGAAGTGATCGAGGGTATCGAGAACAAACCCGAGGGCATGGGTTGCGCGGCGAATGCCGAACGCATGCTGGCGGAGATGCGCGAGCGCAAGGAACGGCGCTGACGCAGAACCTGTAGGAGCGAGCTTGCTCGCGAACCGCTTCGCGCCGGAGCTGCCTGGAACACCGTTCGCGAGCAAGCTCGCTCCTACAAAAAGACTCCGCGCCAGTATGTAGGGCGCATAACCTGGAACAGGTTATCCGCCGCCAGTCCCGAAACGGCGGATAACGCTGGCGCGTTATTCGCCCTACGGTTGCGTCTCACGCTCCCCAGTTATTTCCAACCCTCGAGTCGCAAGGTCGCGCGCACCAGCCGCTGTTCCTCCTGCTCGATCTCCCGCAGATTGTCGCGCACGCCGTGGATATGCTCGCGGGCGGCGCGCTGGGCCTGTTCCGGCTGGCGCTCGACGATGGCGCGATACAGCCGCGCATGCTGGCGATCGATCTGGCGCTTTTGCGGCGGGCGGTTGTAGAGGTTGTTCACCGAGGCGAACACAGTGCTGAGCATCAGTTCGTTGAGCGACTGCAGCGTATGCACCAGCACCGGGTTGTGCGAGGCCTCGCTGACCGCCTGGTGGAAGGCGTGGTCGCGCCGCGCGTGTTCGCGTGGGTCCAGCGGTTGCGGCTCGTCGAAACCCGCATGCATCTCCTCGAAGCGCCGGCCGATCAGCAACAGGTCGACCTCGGTGGCGCGCAGGGCGGCCAGCCGGGCGGACTCGCCCTCCAGCAGCGCGCGCACTTCCAGCAGGTCGTAGAGCGTGCGCGGCTGCGAGCGGAACAGGTGCATCAGCGGCGAGATATCCTCGGCGCCGGTCAGGTCGGCAACGAACGATCCCCGCCCCTGCTCGGTATCGACGATGCCGCGTCCGCGCAACGCGCGCAGCCCTTCACGCAACGCCGAGCGCGAGCAGCCGAGCTTCTCCACCAGGCGCCGTTCCGACGGCAACGCCTGGCCGACCTTGAGTACGCCATCGACGATCAGGCGCTCGATCTTTTCCGCCACCTGGTCGGCGACGCGCTGCTTGCGCTGCTGGATGCTGGTCATCGAATGGCTCCACAACTGGTAGGACCAGCAGGTAACCACCTGCCTCATGCCCAACAACCCTAGCCGCCATGACGGGGCGTTTCCAGCGCAGCAGCACGCAACAACTGGTCCGACCAGTGTGAAAGCCGATGGACGCCCGCGAAGCGGCGGCCGCATGTTCACGGCGCTGTGGCTCATGAAGCCCGCCTGACGGGCTCGTCCAATAACAAGATCAGAGCACCGTGGCCCATGAATATCCTCTACGACGAGCGCGTCGACGGCGCGCTGCCTGCCGTCGACAAGTCCGCCCTGCTCGCCGAGCTGCGCGCGACACTGCCCGACCTCGAACTGCTGCACCGCGCCGAAGACTTGAAGCCCTATGAGTGCGACGGCCTCTCCGCCTACCGCAGCGTGCCGATGCTGGTGGCGCTGCCCGAGCGTATCGAGCAGGTGCAGGCGCTGCTCAAGCTCTGCCATGCGCGCCAGGTACCGGTGGTGGCGCGTGGCGCGGGTACGGGCCTGTCCGGCGGTGCGCTGCCGCTGGAGAAAGGCATCCTGCTGGTGATGGCGCGCTTCAACCGTATCCTCGAAGTGAACACCGCCGGCCGCTTCGCCCGCGTGCAACCCGGCGTGCGCAACCTGGCGATCTCCCAGGCCGCCGCGCCGCACGGGCTTTACTACGCACCCGATCCGTCGTCGCAGATCGCCTGTTCCATCGGCGGCAACGTCGCCGAGAACGCCGGCGGTGTGCATTGCCTCAAGTACGGCCTGACCGTGCACAACCTGCTGAAGGTGGACATCCTCACCGTCGAAGGCGAGCACCTGACGTTGGGCAGCGACGCCCTCGACAGCCCCGGCTTCGACCTGCTGGCGCTGTTCACCGGATCCGAAGGCATGCTTGGCATCGTCACCGAGGTCACCGTCAAGCTGCTGCCCCGGCCGCAGGTGGCGCGGGTGCTGCTGGCCAGTTTCGATTCGGTGGAAAAGGCCGGCCGCGCGGTGGCCGATATCATCGCCGCCGGCATCATCCCCGGCGGGCTGGAGATGATGGACAACCTGTCGATCCGTGCCGCCGAGGACTTCATCCACGCCGGCTACCCGGTGGACGCCGCGGCCATCCTGCTGTGCGAACTGGATGGCGTGGAAGCCGACGTACAGGACGACTGCCAGCGCGTCGACGGCGTGCTGCGCGCAGCCGGCGCCACCGATGTGCGGCTGGCCTGCGACGAGGCCGAGCGCGTGCGCTTCTGGGCCGGGCGCAAGAACGCCTTCCCCGCGGTGGGGCGCATCTCCCCGGACTACTACTGCATGGACGGCACCATCCCGCGCCGCGAACTGCCGCGCGTGCTGCACGGCATCGCCGAGTTGTCGAAGGAATTCGGCCTGCGCGTGGCCAACGTATTCCATGCCGGCGACGGCAACATGCACCCGCTGATCCTCTTCGACGCCAACCTGCCCGGCGAGCTGGAGCGCGCCGAAGCCATCGGCGGCAGGATCCTCGAACTCTGCGTGGCGGTGGGCGGCAGCATCACCGGCGAACACGGCGTGGGGCGCGAGAAGATCAACCAGATGTGTGCGCAGTTCAACAGCGACGAACTGACCCTGTTCCATGCGGTGAAAGCGGCCTTCGACCCGGACCGCCTGCTCAACCCCGGCAAGAACATCCCGACCCTGCACCGCTGCGCCGAATTCGGCGCCATGCACGTGCACCACGGCCAGTTGCCCTTCCCCGACCTGGAGCGTTTCTGATGGCCGATGCCAGTGCCGACCTGCTCGAACAGGTGAACCAAGCGCTCCACGCTCGAACGCCGCTGCGCCTTCGCGGCGGTGACAGCAAGGCCTTCCTCGGCCGCCCGGTGAACGGCGTGGACCTGGATACCCGCGCCCATTGCGGCATCGTCAGCTACGACCCGACCGAGCTGGTGCTCACCGCCCGCGCCGGCACGCCGCTGGCGGAGATCGAAGCGGCGCTGGAGGCCGCCGGGCAGATGCTGCCCTGCGAGCCACCAGACTTTTCCACGGCAACCTTCGGCGGCATGGTCGCGGCCGGGATATCCGGCCCGCGCCGGCCCTGGTCGGGCTCGGTGCGCGACTACGTGCTGGGCACACGGGTGATCACCGGCCATGGCAAGCTGCTGCGCTTCGGCGGCGAGGTGATGAAGAACGTCGCCGGCTATGACCTCTCCCGCTTGCTCGCCGGCAGTTTCGGCTGCCTGGGGCTGATCACCGAAGTGTCGATGAAGGTGCTGCCCAAACCCCGGATGTGCGCCAGCCTGCGCCTGCAAATGGACGTTCACCAGGCGCTGGGAGAACTGGCGGAATGGGGTGCGCAACCGATCCCGATCACCGCCGCCTGCCACGACGGAGCGGCGCTGCATCTGCGTCTGGAAGGCGGCGAAGGCTCCGTGTGTTCCGCCCGCCTGCGCCTGGGTGGCGAGGAGATCGACAGTACCTACTGGCAGGACTTGCGCGAGCAGCGCCTCGGCTTCTTCACCGGCCCCGGCACGCTGTGGCGGCTGTCACTGCCCAACGCGACCCCGGCGATAGCCCTGCCGGGTGAACAACTGATCGACTGGGGCGGCGCGCAGCGCTGGCTGAAGTCCGACGCGGACGCCGAGCTGATCCGCCACAGCGTCGCCGAGTTCGGCGGCCACGCCACTCGCTACGCGCCGGGTGACGATGCGTTCCATCCACTGCCTGCCGCCCTGCTGCGCTACCACCGCAGCCTCAAGCAGCAGTTGGACCCGCAAGGCATCTTCAACCCCGGCCGGATGTACAGGGAGCTCTGATGCAAACCAACCTGAGCGAACAGGCCAGGCACCTGCCGCGCGCCGAGGAAGCCGAGCGCATCCTGCGCTCCTGCGTGCACTGCGGCTTCTGCACCGCCACCTGCCCGACCTACCAGTTGCTGGGCGACGAACTGGACGGCCCGCGCGGGCGCATCTACCTGATCAAGCAGGTGCTCGAAGGCGTTGATCCCAGCGCCAGCACCCGCGAGCACCTGGACCGCTGCCTGAGCTGCCGCAATTGCGAAAGCACCTGCCCTTCCGGGGTGGACTACCACAACCTGCTGGACATCGGCCGCGCGGTGGTCGAGGAGCAGGTGCCGCGAACCTTCGGCGAGCGCGCGATGCGTCGCGGCCTGCGCGCCGTGGTGCCGAATGCCGCTTTGTTCGGCGCGCTGGCCAAGGCCGGGCGGACCTTCTACCCACTGCTGCCGGAGAGCCTGCAGAGCAAACTGCCGCGCCATCCGCACCCACCCGTGGAACGCCCGAAACCACACCACACCCGGCGCATGCTGATGCTCGAAGGCTGCGTGCAACCGGCGCTGTCGCCCAACACCAATGCCGCTGCAGCGCGGGTGCTGGATCGCCTGGGCATCAGCGTGATCCCGGCGGCGGACGCCGGTTGCTGCGGCGCCGTGGACTATCACCTGAATGCCCAGGCGCAAGGCCTTGAGCGCGCACGCCGGAACATCGACGCCTGGTGGCCGTCCATCGAAGCCGGCGCCGAGGCCATCGTGCAGACGGCCAGCGGCTGCGGCGCCTTCGTCCGCGACTACGGCCATCTGTTGGAACGCGACACCGCTTACGCCGCCAAGGCGAAGCGGATCAGCGAGCTGTCCCGCGACCTCTCCGAAGTGCTGCGCGACGAGCCGCTGGAAGAACTCCACCTGCAGGGCGACCGCCGCCTGGCCTTCCACTGCCCCTGCACGCTGCAGCACGCGCTGAAGCTTGGCGGCGCGGTGGAAAGCGTGCTCACACGCCTGGGCTTCAGCCTCACCGGCGTGCCGGACAGCCACCTGTGCTGCGGCTCCGCCGGCACCTATTCGCTGACCCAGCCGGCGCTGTCCAGGCGGCTGCGCGACAACCGGATGCAGGCACTGGAAAGCGGCAACCCCGAGGTCATCGTCACCGCCAATATCGGCTGCCAGACACACCTGGGCGGCGCGGGACGCACGCCGGTTCGGCACTGGATCGAACTGGTGGAGGAAGCGCTGGCCGACGCGCCGCAACCCCACTCTCAAGGCGAGGTGCAAGCATGCTCAACAAAGCCGTTCTGACCCAGCAGGAGGTCGGCCGCATCCTCGCCGCCGCCCGCGATGAGGCGCAGCGCAATCACTGGGCGGTGTCCATCGTGGTAGTGGACGACGGCGGCCACCCGCTGGCCCTGGAGCGCCTCGACGGCTGCGCGCCGGCCAGTGCCTATATCGCCACCGAAAAGGCCCGCAGCGCGGCGCTGGGTCGGCGTGAAACCAAGGGTTACGAGGACATGGTCAACAACGGCCGCGTGGCCTTCGTCAGCGCGCCGCTGATCACTTCGCTCGAAGGCGGCGTGCCGGTCGTCGTCGAAGGCCAGGTGATCGGCGCGGTCGGCGTCTCCGGCGTGAAAGCCGGGGAAGATGCGCAGGTCGCCAGCGCAGGCGTGGCGGCGCTGTGAAGTCGTCCACGCGGCTCTGGCGTCAGGTGCCCAGCGTCCGGGCTGCAGTCGCCGTCGGCTTCAAGCGGGCCGGCGGCGACCCCCGCGAAAGCTTGCCCGCCTCGTTGTTTAGAAGCCCCGCTACGCGCCGCGTGCCGGGGCTTTTTCCATGGGCGCCGGCACATCGCCGACCGCCGTCCAACGCACCACCGACAAAAGTTATCCACCGCTGACGCTTTGCCGTGTGCATCCACAACAACAAGGGACAATCCCCATGCAAACCTGGCAACAGCTCTACACCCCGCTCGGCAGCCTCGGGCTGTCGGCACTGGCGGCCCTCGTGCCGATCATCTTCTTCTTCCTCGCCCTGGCGGTGTTCCGCTTGAAGGGCCACATCGCGGGGGCGATCACCCTGCTGCTGTCGCTGCTGATCGCCGTCACCGTCTACCATATGCCGGTGGACAAGGCGCTGGCCTCGGCGATCTACGGTTTCTTCTACGGGCTCTGGCCGATCGCCTGGATCATCGTGGCCGCAGTGTTCCTCTACAAGCTGACGGTGAAGAGCGGGCAGTTCGAGATCATCCGCAGCTCGGTGTTGGCGATCACCACTGACCAGCGTTTGCAGGTGGTGCTGATCGGCTTCTCCTTCGGCGCGTTTCTCGAAGGCGCGGCGGGCTTCGGCGCACCGGTGGCGATCACCGCGGCGCTGCTGGTCGGCCTGGGCTTCAACCCACTGTATGCGGCAGGGCTGTGCCTGATCGCCAACACCGCGCCGGTGGCCTTCGGTGCGCTGGGCATCCCGATCATCGTCGCCGGGCAGGTGTCGGGCGTGGATGCCTTCAAGATCGGCGCCATGGCCGGGCGGCAGTTGCCGATCCTGTCGGTGATCGTGCCCTTCTGGCTGGTGGCGATGATGGACGGCTGGCGCGGAGTGCGCGAAACCTGGCCGGCGCTGCTGGTGGCCGGCGGTACCTTCGCGATCAGCCAGTTCCTCACCTCCAACTTCATCGGCCCGGAACTGCCGGACATCACCTCCGCACTGCTGAGCATGGTCTGCCTGACGCTGTTCCTGCGCGTGTGGCAACCGGTGAACCTGCGTGAGACGGAGTTCTCCAGCCTCAACGCCGACGGCACCACGACGCTCGGCGGCCTGGGTGGTGGAGGCGGCGGAAGGCAACGCGAATCCCAGTACAGCTTCGGGCAGATCTTCAAGGCCTGGTCGCCGTTCCTGATCCTCACGGTGCTGGTGACCATCTGGACCATGAAGCCGTTCAAGGCGCTGTTCCTGCCCGGCGGCGCGCTGGAAAGCTGGGTGGCGGTGATCGCCGTGCCCTACCTCGACCAGCTGGTACTGAAGGCCGCGCCGATTGTCGCCAACCCGACGCCGATGCCGGCGGTCTACAAGTTCGACCTGGTCTCGGCCAGCGGCACGGCGATCTTCCTTGCGGCGCTGGTCTCCATGGCCATCCTGCGTATTGGCGCGAAGAGCGGCGCAGCGACCTTCGGCGAGACACTGAAGGAGTTGAAGTGGCCGGTACTGACCATCGGCATGGTGCTGGCCTTCGCCTTCGTCACCAACTACTCGGGGATGTCCACCACCCTGGCGCTGGTGCTCGCCGGAACCGGAGCGGCCTTCCCGTTCTTCTCGCCTTTCCTCGGCTGGCTGGGGGTATTCCTCACCGGGTCGGACACGTCATCCAATGCCCTGTTCGGCTCGCTGCAGGCGACCACCGCGCACCAACTCGGCGTGAGCGACACGCTGCTGGTGGCCGCCAACACCACCGGCGGGGTGACCGGCAAGATGATCTCGCCGCAGTCCATCGCCGTGGCCTGCGCGGCCACCGGCATGGTCGGGCGCGAGTCGGACCTGTTCCGCTTCACGGTCAAGCACAGCCTGATCTTCGCCGCGTTCATCGGGCTGATCACCCTCGCGCAGGCCTATGTATTCACGGGGATGCTGGTGCGCTGAGTCGCCACTGGAGTTTCCTGCAGGAGCGCGTGTGGTGCGCTCCTGCAGGGCGCGTTATCGCTTCAGAAGTCCACCTTCCCCCGCCCCGCCTTGATCGACCCACGCTTGCTCTTGCCCTCCAGCCGGCGCGTCTTCGAGCCCAGCGTCGGCTTGGTCGGGCGGCGCTTCTTCTCCACTTTCGTGGCGCTGCGGATCAGCTCCGCCAGGCGGTTGAGCGCGTCCTCGCGATTCTGTTCCTGGGTCCGGAACTGCTGCGCCTTGATTACCACCACGCCGTCGCTGGTGATGCGCTGGTCGCTGAGCGCGAGCAGGCGTTCCTTGTAGAACTCCGGCAGGGACGAGGCGCGCACATCGAAGCGCAGGTGCACCGCGCTGGACACCTTGTTGACGTTCTGCCCGCCGGCGCCCTGGGCGCGGATGGCAGTCAGCTCGATCTCCGCATCGGGGATCTGCACGGTGTTGGAAATCTGCAGCATGGGAAGCATTCAAAGTGGAAATGAACGTCAGGATACCGCGCAGCGCCGCTGGTGTCCCGAAGCCATCTAGCCCGCCGTGAAGCGCCCGTTCCTGACTTCTGCGTCAATTTTTGTATACGAATTTGTGTACAAGTTTTTTCTTGCAATGTCATCAATTCACCATTAGAACCCAGCCTGTCACCGACCGCAGTTCCTCCTGCGGGACGCCGGCCCCCCAGCCACAAAAACAAGAAAAAGACAGAGGTGCAGCATGGTTTCATCCGCGACGACGGCCGTTGGCGCCGCCCGCCCCCAACCGCGTTCCAGCCGCCGCCTGAGCAACGGCCGCCGGTTCGCCCTCGGTACTGCACTAGTCCTCGCCCCGCTGGGCATGGCGCAGGCCGAAGACGATCGCTTCTTCGAGTGGACCAGCAACACGCTGGGCTTCCGCTACGGCAAGGGCTTCACCAACCCGAACAACCCGCACGACATCAGCAAGCGCATCTTCAGCTTCAGCCACGCCGACGGTTACCGCTACGGCAGCAACTTCTTCCACCTCGATGTGCTGCAGTCCGACAGCGATGATCCGCGCAAGGGCACCGACCACGGCAGCAGCGAGGTCTACGGGGTATTCCGCAGCCAGCTGTTCGCCTCGCGGGTGTTCGACCTGCCGCAGGGCAAGGGCCTGGTGAAGGACCACGCCTTCACCTTCGGCTTCGACGCCAGCCGCAACAACAACCTGGGCTCGGCGAAGAAGCGCGCGCTGGTGTTCGGCCCGACCATCAAGTTCAACGGCCCCGGCGTGCTGGACCTCTCGCTGTTCTACTACCGCGAGAAGAACCACTCCGGCATCCCCAACGCGAAACACCCGGACCACACCTTCGACACCACCTACATGCTCAACCTGACCTGGCTGAGGCCGTTCCAGCTGGGTGATCACGGTGCGAAGTTCCAGGGCTTCCTGAACTACACCGGGGAGAAGGGCGAGGACTACAACGACAACGACACCGCGCCGGAAACGCTGGTCCGTACCTCGCTGATGTTCGCCACCCTGCCCGGCACCAAGCGCCAGCCGAACCTGTGGCTGGGCGTGGGCTACGAGTACTGGCACAACAAGTTCGGCGTGGATGGCGGGCGCGGCACCCGTACCTCGACGCCGACGGTGAACCTGGAGTTCACTTTCTGATCATTTGGCTCGACGGAGGGTGGGTGGAGCTTGCGATACCCATCAGCGATGCCGTGAAGAGTCGATGGGTATCGCTGCGCTCCACGCCATCCTCCGGCTGCTCCCGTTGTCGACGCAGATTGATCTACCCATGAAAAAGCCCGGCCAATGCCGGGCTTTTTCGTCAGCGCAGTGCAGGAAGCATCAACGCTCCTTGCAGGCCACGCCATCGGCGGGCTCGCCGCCTTTCCAGTCCTTGTACAGAGTCGCGTCTTCGCCCTTGGTCCACCAGACGTACTGCCCGGCGGCATAGCGCGCACCGGAGGCGGAGATGACGTTGGCGAAGACCAGGCTGGAGGCGTCCGTCACCGGCACTACGGCCAGGCTGTTGTCGCCCTTGTTCAGGTACTGCACGCTGATCTTGCGGCCGTCCTCGCACTTGTACGAGACGCTGCGCGAATCCAGCTTGGCGTCGCCGGGCAGGACCAGCGCATCGACCTGGGGTGCTTTCTTCTCTTCGCCGCCGCAGGCGACGAGGATGACCGGCACGGCCGCCGCGAGCAGCCAAAGTGCTTTTTTCATGAGTATCCCTCTGACGAAAAATGGCCCGGTCACTCTAGGAAGGATCGGGCCACGCGGTCAATCGCGCGCGGCTCGACCCAACGTAGGATCAGGCCGCCAGGTCAGTCAGCCAGCGCGGCGCTGGCGCTGCTGTGCGCCGCCGGCTGGCGCTTGAGGCGATAGCAACCGTACATCACCAGCAACCACACCGGGATCGCGTAGACCGAGATCTGGATGCCCGGCGTGAGCAGCATGACGCCGAGGATGAACACCAAGAAGCCCAGGCACAGCCAGTTGGCCGCCGGATAGGCGACGGCCCGGAAGGCGCTGCGCTTGCCCTCGGCATCCATGTGCGCGCGGAACTTCAGGTGCGCCAGGCTGATCATCGCCCAGTTGATCACCAGCGCGGCGACCACCAGGGACATCAGCAGCTCCAGCGCGCGGGCCGGCACCAGGTAGTTCACCAGCACGGCGAGGAAGGTCACCGCCGCGGAGACCATCAGCGAGCGTACCGGCACGCCACGGCTGTCCACCTTGGCCAGCGCGCGCGGGGCATCGCCCTGCTCCGCCAGGCCCACCAGCATGCGGCCGTTGCAGTAGGTGCCGCTGTTGTAGACCGACAGCGCGGCAGTGAGCACCACGAAGTTGAGCACGTGCGCCGCGGTGCCGCTGCCGATCATCGAGAAGATCTGTACGAAGGGGCTGCCGCTGTAGGAGTCGCCGGAGGCGTTGAGGGTCTGCAGCAGGCTGTCCCATGGGGTCAGCGAGAGCAGCACGGTGAGCGCGCCGATGTAGAAGATCAGGATGCGGTAGATCACCTGGTTGATCGCCTTGGGGATCACCTTTTTCGGCTGGTCGGCCTCGGCGGCGGTGAAGCCGAGCATCTCCAGCCCGCCGAAGGAGAACATGATGATCGCCATGGCCATCACCAGCCCGCTGATGCCATTGGGGAAGAAGCCGCCGTGGGCCCACAGGTTGCTCACGGTTGCCTGCTCGCCCCCGGTGCCGCTGGCCAGCAGGTAGCAGCCCAGGGCGATCATGCCGACGATGGCGGCGACCTTGATGATGGCGAACCAGAACTCCGCCTCGCCGAAGGCCTTCACGTTGAACAGGTTGATCGCATTGACCACCACGAAGAAGACTGCCGCCGTCGCCCAGGTCGGTACGTCCGGCCACCAGTAGTGGATGTACTTGCCCACCGCGGTGAGCTCCGACATGCCCACCAGGATGTACAGCACCCAGCAGTTCCAGCCCGAGAGGAAGCCGGCGAAGCCGCCCCAGTACTTGTGCGCGAAGTGGCTGAAGGAGCCGGCCACGGGCTCCTCGACGATCATTTCGCCGAGCTGGCGCATGATCAGGAAGGCAATGAAGCCGGCGATGGCATAACCGAGGATCATCGACGGGCCGGCGGACTTGAGCACCCCGGCCGAGCCGAGGAACAGCCCGGTACCGATGGCGCCGCCGAGGGCGATCAGCTGGATATGGCGATTCTTCAGGCCGCGCTGGAGCTGGCCTGCGTGTTGAGTTTCACGCGTCATGCGTCACCTGTTGTTTTTATCTGTGACGGGATTCGGCCGCCCGGCTTGTGGCCAGGCGGTGCGGGCAAGGCAAGGCTAAAGAGCGGTGGAGCGGGAAGGCTGGTTTACAGGGTTACTGGGCGTCGGGCTGCACCTCCGGGGCGGCCTGCTGGAAGGCTTCGAGGAGCTCGCAGCGCGCGGCGATGGCGAGCAGGCGCGGGCAGCCGGAGAGGTCGCAGTCAAAGCGACGGGCGTTGTACAGCTGGGGAATCAGGCAGGCCTCGAAGTAGCCGGGACGCTCGCCGAGGGATAGCGGGCCGCTCCAGTTGGTTACGCCCTCCTCCAGCGCGTGCAGGCCGGTTTCGACCCAGTGGCGAATCCATGCCGTCTTCGCCTCGTCCGCCACCGCCAGCGGGCCGCTGAGGTACTGCAGCACACGCAGGTTGTTCAGCGGGTGAATGTCGCAGGCGATATGCAGGGACAGTGCACGAACCTGCGCACGCTGCAGCGCATCGCGCGGCAGCAGGCCGGGTTGCGGATGGGTTTCGTCGAGGTATTCGAGGATGGCCAGGGACTGGGCAATGCGCGCGTCAACGTCCACCAGCAGCGGCACCAGTTCCTGGGGATTGAGCGCCTTGTAGTCGGCAGCGTGCTGCTGGCCGCCGTCCTTCACCAGGTGCACGGGCACCTGGCGGTAGGCCAGGCCCTTGAGGCCAAGCGCGATGCGCACACGGTAGGCGGCGCTGGAGCGCCAGTAGGAGTACAGGGTGAGCATGGCGTTTCTCCGAGGGTGGCCACGCTACGCGCAGCCACCCTGCTAGCGATTTACTGATCGGAGATCACGCCACGGCGAATCTGGTCTTCCTCGATGGATTCGAACAGGGCCTTGAAGTTGCCCTCGCCGAAGCCCTGGTTGCCCTTGCGCTGGATGATCTCGAAGAAGATCGGGCCGATCACCGTGTTGGTGAAGATCTGCAGCAGGATGCCGTCGTCGCCCGGCGCGCCGTCGATCAGGATGTTCAGATCGCGCAGGTCCTTCAGGGATTCGCCGTGGCCGGCGACGCGGGTATCGACCTTCGCGTAGTAGGTGTCCGGGGTGCTCATGAAGTCCACGCCGTTGGCGCGCAGCTGGCGCACGGTTTCGTAGATGTCGTTGGTGGACAGGGCGATGTGCTGGATGCCTTCGCCGTGGTACTCGCGGATGAATTCCTCGATCTGCGACTTGTCGTCCGCCGACTCGTTGATCGGGATGCGGATCTTCCCGCAGGGCGCGGTCATCGCGCGGGACAGCAGGCCGGTGAGCTTGCCTTCGATGTCGAAGTAGCGGATCTCGCGGAAGTTGGCGATGCGCTCGTAGAAGCCGGACCAGACGTCCATCTGGCCGCGCTTGACGTTGTGGGTCAGGTGGTCGATGCACAGCAGGCCGACGGCGTTGTCGGTGGCGCTGCGGCCTTCGATGAACTCGAAGTCGACGTCATAGATGCTCTTGTCGCCATAACGGTCGACGAGATACAGCAGCGAACCGCCGATGCCCTCGACGCAGGGGATGTTCAGCTCGCCGAAGTTGGCGTGGCTGCCCACCAGCTTGGCGCCCTGGGACTCGACGTAGGCGGCGGCCTGGGCGGCATTCTTCACCCGGAAGGCCATGGCGCAGGCGCTCGGCCCGTGCTTCCTGGCGAACTCGTGGACGTGGCCGGTGGGGCTGCCGTTGAGCACGATGTTGATGTCGTTCTGCTGGAACAGGAAGACTTCCTTGGAACGGTGCTTGGCGGTCTCGGTGAAGCCCATGCCGGTGAACAGCTGGCGCAGTTGCTCGATGCCCTGGGCGTCGGGGGCGGTGAATTCGACGAACTCGAAGCCGTCGGTGCCGATGGGGTTGTGTTGCTCGATCTTGGTCACGGCGTTCATCCGGCCTCCTCGTTGTCGTTATCGGCTGGTTCGGCGCAGGGGCCGTCCAGGCGTTTGGAATACCTTCATCACAACCGTCGCGGCGCTTTGGAACAAGCCACCGGCGGGGCGTTACCGGGGCCACGGGAGCCGCGGCGCGGCAAGAAATCCTTACGTCGCCCAAAGCCCCGTGCGGCATGCCGCCGCACCGTAAAGAATTCGTGACAAGGTGGAGCGCCGGCGTGCCAGTGCGAGTGCCGCGTACTCGTCAGGCCGTCACGCGGCGGCTACCATGCGGCCCATCTCCCCTGCCCGAATCGTCCCATGGCCCGCGCCGCTCCCCCCGATTTCGACGCCACGCCCGCTCCACTGCGCGCCCTCGCCCGCAGCTATCCGCGCGGCCTGCACATCGAGCCGCACTCCCATGACTGGGGGCAGGTGCTCTATGCGATGTCCGGGGTGATGTGGCTGGAGACCCCCTCCGAAGCGCTGCTGGTGCCGCCCAATCGTGCCGTCTGGCTGCCGCCCCAGGTGCCCCACGGCATCCGCGTGGTCAGCGAGCTGCAGATGCGCAACATCTATCTGCGGCCGGGCACGGCGGACTCGCTGGGTGAGCAGGTGCAGGCATTCGAGGTCGGCGGGCTGCTGCGCGAGCTGATCGTCACGCTGGTGCAGCACGAGCGCGAGCCAGACACTGACTACTACCAGGCGCTGTCGCAACTGGCCGTGCTGGAGCTGCAAAGAGCCCGAAGCCTGCTGCTGCGCGTACCGCTGCCGGAGGATTCCGACCGCCGCCTGCTGAACCTGTGCCTGACGGTGATGGCCAAGCCGAGCCAGGAGATTTCCTTCGAGCAGCACGCCGCCGACGCCGGCGCCAGCGTGCGCACCCTCGCCCGCCTGTTCCAGCGCAGCCTGGGCATGGGCTTCGCCCAGTGGCGGCGGCAGGTGCAGTTGGCCACGGCGGTGGCGCAACTCAACGAGGGTATGCCGGTGAGCCAGATCGCCCATGGTCTGGGGTACCAGCCGGGCAGCTTCAGCGAGATGTTCCGGCGCGAGCTGGGCGTGGCGCCTTCGGAGTATTGCGCCCGGTAGCGCATCGTTTCGGGAGCGGCGCTTCTTCGTGATCCGCGATCAGCGCCGGCACGGGGCGGGTTCGCGAGCAAGCTCGCTCCTACAGGAAAAGCATGCTCCACGCTTCGGCTCTGGCTCCGGCTTCTGGAAGACTTCCAGAGAAGTATCCGCACACTCCGGACTGCCCCKTTCAACGAGGGAATTTTTCGCCTARGCGAAAAACCGGATGGAGGGGCAAGACTTTTTGGTTCCTTTTGTGGCGTTTGACAAAAGGGACTCGCCGAGAGGCGAAACCCAATCCATCAGCACACGCCGAAGCGACGCAGGAAACTTCAGAGCAAGGCAGGCACATCGCGGACGAAGTCCGCTCCTACGCGGGTGCACGCCCATCCCATACTCCCCACCGACATCTGTCCGATATTCCGAAGTCCCTGACCGGCGACACCCTCCAGCAGTCCCTAGACTGCCCCTATCCCATCCAGCCGCCGGAGCGATCCACGGAGGACACATGAGCTACCTGATCTCCCTGGCCATCGGCATTGCCGTCGGCCTGGCCTACCACTTCCTCGACTTCCGTTCGCCAGCGCCGCCGCTGGTGGCGCTGGTCGGCCTGCTGGGCATGCAGATCGGCGAGAACGCCCTGCCGCTGCTGACCCGCTGGTTCCACTGATCCCATCTCCCACTGCTTGCCAAGGACCCGTGCCATGAAAGCCCTGCAATTCGACCGCACCGGCGACCTCGCCGCCCTGAGCTTCACCGAAATCGCCGATCCGGTGCCCGCCACCGACGAGGTGCTGGTGGAAGTCCACGCCGCCGGCCTGAACCCCAGCGACGTCAAGAATGTCCTCGGCCGCTTCCCCTACACGACCCTGCCCCGCGTGCCCGGCCGCGACTTTGCCGGCACCGTGGTGAAAGGCCCGACCGAGCTGCTCGGCAAATCCGTCTGGGGCACCGGCAAGGGCCTGGGCTTCACCCGCAATGGCAGTCACGCCCAACTGATGAGCGTACCGCTCGGCGGCGTGGCGCTGATGCCAGAGCGCATGAGCTTCGCCCAGGCCGCCAGCTGCGGCGTCCCCTTCACCACCGCCTGGGATGCCCTGGAGCGTAGCCAGGTCGGCAACGGGACGCGCCTGCTGGTGATCGGCTCCGGCGCTGTCGGCGCGGCGGCCATCTCCCTGGCCAAGGCCCGAGGCGCGCAGGTGCTGGGCGCAGTGCGGCGCGCCGAGTCGCAGGTGGAACTGCAGGCCCAAGGCATCCCGAGCCTCCTGCTGGACTCCGCGGAAACGCTGGCGGCGCAGGTGGACGAACATTTCCCCGGCGGCGCCGAGGTGATTTTCGATACCACCGGTTTCTGGCTGCCGGCCGCCGTTTCCGCCCTCGCCACCTTCGGCCGTATCGCTATCATCGCCGCGCCAGTGGACGGCCACGTGCAGTTGCCGGCCCTGGCGCTGTATCGCCGAGGCGGTTCGGTGGTGGGGGTGAATTCGCTGCTGTACGACACGGTCGCCTGCGCCGCGATGCTGCGCCAGTTCGGCCAGTGGTTCGACGACGGCAGGCTGCCGCTGCCCGGCGGCCTGCGCGAAGTGCCACTGAGCGAGGGTATCCAGCGTTATCACGAGATCAACGAAGGCAGCAGCGAGAAGATCATTCTCGTGCCTTGAAGCTGGATCACCGAGCGCTGGAAGCGCCCCTAACCTCGGCCCTCTGCCGAGAAAGAGGGGGCGCCCGGCGTGCCCCCGGGGAAAAGGGTCATTAAGGCGGCTATCCGGCAGGCACCGAGGCAGGCCATCACACCGAACCGCCCCCTTTCCCTCTGCAAAGGGGTGCACAGCCAGGGTGAGGGGATGGCATCACCCCGCTCCCATGCCGACAGAGACCTGAGCGCGGGTGAAGACTACCCCGCCGCCTTCATCGAAGCAGTGCGCCGCGCCCCGCCCTGCGCCTGTTCCAGCGCGAGGCAGTGGTCAAGGAACATGCGCATGTAGCCGTAGCTCTTGCAGACGGCCTCGCGCAGCGCCAGCACACGCGGCACCGGTACCTGCGGGCCACAGAGGGTACAGATGATCTCCAGCGCTTCCCAGGGGTGATCGTCATCGTAGCGGGCGTGCATCTTCAGCCAGCGCATGGCGTCCTTGCGGGCGCCACTCGGGAGGGTGCGTTCGTAGGTATCCAGGGAACAGACCAGTGCCGACCAGTCCCCCGTCGCACCTTCGATGGCGTAATTGGTGGCCGCCATCGCCAGCGCCAGATCGTCGGTAGCGCAGGTGTGCCAGCACCAATGACCGAGGGCGTGCAGCTCCGCCGGCACCAATTGCGCCTTGAGCTCGGCGAGGGTCACGCCGTAAGCCTCGGCCCAGTGCAGCCAGTAATCAGCGTGATTGAGCTCGACGCGAATGTTACGCATCAACCAGCGCCGCGCCATGTCTTCGCCGGGGCTGCGGCCAAAGCGCGTCTTGAGCAGGTTCTGGGACATGTACAGGGGGAACTGCTCGACTACCTGCCAGCCGCCGATGAGGAAGGCGCGCATGGTCTGCCGGCTCAGGTGGCCGTCTCGCATGCGAGCGTAGAGTGGATGGCCCACCACCGCCAGGCGGCTGATCTCGCACTCCTGCACCAGGCGTTGCGCCCAGTGCGGATAACTGGAAAGCTCCTTGAGCGGCCCACTTCGAACAAAGGTGTCGTTCATCCAAGGCTCCGTGCTGGTCGATCCATGCGAGCACCGGTAAATCAGGCCTCAGGTTAGTCCCCTATAGGCTGCGCGTCACCGTCCGGAGGTTGTGTCGGTTGCCACGACTGAGACGTGCGTCTCACGCAGGAAGCTGCGATTGAAGGGTTGCGGCCGAGCCAGGCCGTAACCCTGGGCATAGTCGATGCCTATTTCGCGCAGGACTTCGAGGATTTCCTGCGTTTCGACGAACTCCGCCACGGTGCGTTTGCCCATCACGTGGCCGATCTGGTTGATCACCTGGACCATGGCACGGTCGATGGGGTCTTCGAGCATGTCCTTGATGAAACTGCCATCGATCTTCAGATAGTCCACCGGCAGATGCTTGAGGTAGACGAAGGAGGACATGCCGGCGCAGAAATCGTCCAGGGAGAAGCGGTACCCGAGGGCCTTGAGCTCCTGGATGAAGCGCGTGGCGTTGACCAGGTTGGCAATGGCGCTGGTCTCGGTGATCTCGAAGCACACGCTTGACGGCTCGATGCCATAGCGCGGCTGCATCTCGCGGAGGAAATCGAGGAAGGTGTCGTCACCGATGGTAGCGCCGGAGAGGTTGATGGCGCAGGTGTGGATCGGTTCGTAACCACCATCGGCGATGCGCTCGGCCAGGGTCCGGAAGGCGTTCTCGACCACCCAGCGGTCGATGTCCGGCATCAGGCCGTAGCGTTCCGCGGCGGGGATGAAGTTGATCGGCGCCACCAGCCGGCCGCACTCGTCGTTCAGGCGCAGCAACAACTCGACGTGTGCGCCTTCCATCACACTGTCGTCGACCGGGAAGATCGACTGGGCGTAGAGACAGAAGCGCTCTTCCTCCAGCCCCAGGCGGATGCGCTGCACCCAGGCCATTTCGCCGACGCGGTTGGACAACTCGGTGTCATCCGGGCGGAACACCTGGGCTCGGTTGCGGCCCTTCTCCTTGGCCATGTAGCAGGCCATGTCGGCGCAGCGCAGCGCCTCCTCCACCGACACCAGCATGGCGGAAATGTGCACCACACCGATGCTCACGGTGATGTTGAAGCCACGGCCTTCCCACATGAAATGCAGGGCCTGGACGGTCAGGCGGATGCGCTCGGCGATCTGCACCGCCATGTCCGGCGGGCAATGCTCCAGTAGGATGCCGAACTCGTCGCCACCAAGGCGCGCGAGGGTGTCGCCGTCACGCAGGCACTGCTGCAACACCGAGCAGACCTGGCGCAGCAGTTCGTCGCCGGCGGCGTGGCCGCAGGTGTCGTTGACCAGTTTGAACTGGTCCAGGTCCAGGTACATCAGCGAATGCTGGTCGTGGGAGTCCGCCGAGCTTTCCAGCGCCTGCTTGAGGCGGAATTCGAATTCGCGGCGGTTGGTCAGGCCGGTCAGCGCGTCGTGGGTCGCCTGCCAGGAGAGGCTGGCCATGTACTGGCGCTCGCGGGTCATGTCGTGCAGCACCAGCACCACGCCGACCACCCGCCTGTCGGCATGGATCGGCGTGGCCACCAGGGTCACCGCCACACTGGTGCCATCCAGGCGCTGGATCAGCTTGCTGGTCTCGCTGCCGCCGTCCACTTCGCCACGCAGGATCTGCCCGACCAGCGGCAGGCCCTCAACCTGGGAGCTCTCGTCGAGCACCCGTAGCAACGAGCGCAGCGGCAGGCCGACAGCCATGGAATTGTCCCAGCCGATCAGGCGCTCCGCCGCGGGGTTGAAGTAGGCGATGCACTCATGTTCGTCGAGGGTGACCACCCCGTCGCCGATGGCCGCAAGGGTGGTCTGCGCGCGCTCCCGCTCAGTGTCCAGGGCACTTTCGAAGGCGCGTTGCTGGTGCAGAAGCTTGCGCGTGCGCCACACGGCCAGAAGGATCAGCGCCAGGCCAGTGACGCCGTTGGTGACCAGCAGCACCCACATGATCATCCGCGAGCCCTGCCCCAGCGCGGCCGAGAAGGCCATGGCCGCCGGTGTGACGCCGTCGTTGATCGCCTGGATACGGCTGTTCCAGTAGCTCAGGTCGCCCGGGCGGACGTCATTGGCGCGGATCCTCGCATTCATCTCCTCGGACAGTTGCTCCAACTGATCGAGATAGGCGTCGCCGATGATCCACATCTTCACCGCCTGATCGAAGTAGCTGTACTCGTGGAAGTAGCGGTACAGCCAGATCAGCACGCCAATGTCGTCGGGATGGATACCGCCCTGCAACGCTCCGGCGCGAGCCAGCGCAAAGTCCGGTTGATTGAGGTCAAGGGCGGCGCGGAAGGTCCGGTCGCCCTGGGGAATGGCGATGGCGGCGCGGTAACGCGCGTAATCCGCGCTGTCCCGACTCTGGCCGTAGAGTTGCAGGTAATGGATGGCGTCCTTCTGACCCTTTGACCAGAGGCTCTCACCGCCGACGTAAGCGCGCACGCCAGAGAGGATGAAGAAGCTGCCGCTGCCGATCAGCGTCTGCAGCAGGACCACGACCATGAAGGGCCAGACCAGCTTGAGCAGACGCGTCGTACGCCGGGTCGGCAAGAGTCCCATTGCATCCATAACCAGTTTCGACTTCCCTCTTCTGATCCCTGCCAGGCCACAGGGCGGAGTTACCCTCTCCGCCTCGGGGACATCTCTGTCAGGCCGCCCCTTCTTAACTTCTAGCCGATCACGGGAAATCCACAAACCAGACGGCATGACGCTTGGTCGGCTAGATACCCGCCGTCCGGCGGAAAATGTCGGGAACGTGCAGGGAAAATGCCTTGGTCGCCTGCCAGGTACTAGCCGCGAACAGCCGATTAGTGGCCTTGCGACAGCTAAGGCCATGTGCCATACCTCAGTCGATCGTGCAAAGTGCAATCCGCGAGCAACCGATGGAGCGACCATGCCGCAGCGGGATATGGAGATGCAGTACGACCGGCTGGTGGGCCTGACCTACGAGTGCGTGCTCGATGAGGCCAATTGGCTGCCGCTGCTCACCGAGCTGATCTGCGCCAGCGGCCGTCAGCAAGGCGCCCTGCTGTTCTGGGACCAGACCGAGAGCGGCGCGCTGGCGAGCGAGATCAACCTCTGCGATCCCGGCGCCATCGAAACCTATAACCGCGAGTTCTGCACCATCGACCCGTCCAAGGGGTTCATGCTCCACCGCCCGGTAGGCCACTGGTACCACGATCGCGACGAGTACGGCCCGCAGCGCATCGCCCGCGATCCGTACTACCAGGAGTTCCAGCGCCCCAACGGCATGCACAACGTGTCCTGCCTCAAGCTCAACGAACAGGCCAACTGCGGCGTCTACCTGTCGGTGCTGACCAGCCTCGGCGCTCGCTATCCAGATACGCAGGAACAAACCTTGCTGACCCGCCTGAGCGAGCATCTGACCCGTGCGGCACGGATGTTCGGACGCATCGATGAGATGCGCCAGCAACTGGCCCACCGCGACCTGCTGCTGGACCGGCTCCCCACCTCGCTGTGGCTGCTGGAGGGCAATGCCCGCGTGCTCTACGCCAACCAGGCGGCGCGGCAACGGCTCGGGCAGCGCGCCGGGCTGTTCCATGAAGTCTTCGGCCGCCTGCACTGCCGCCAGCACGACTCGAGGCTCCAGGCGCTGGTGCGCCAGGCCGCGCCACGCGCCGGCAAGGCAAAGGCCGGTTGGCTACCGCTGGACGATGGCAGCGGGCAGGAGCTGCTGGTCACCCCGGTGCCTGCCGAAGCAAGCTTCAACCAGCCCTTCCAGCGCCCGCTGGTGCTGCTGGCGCTGCTCGATGCGCACCGCCAGAGCGGTCTGCTGGGCGACCTGTTCGGCCTCACCCCGGCCGAACAGCGCCTGGGCGCCCTGCTGGTACGCGGCCTGACACCCGAACACTGCGCCGACCAGCTCGGCACCTCGATCAATACGGTACGCAGCCAATTGCGCGCGCTGTTCCGCAAGACCAACACCAGCCGCCAGGCCGAACTGGTCAGCCTGCTGGTGCGGCTCGGGCAGCGCTGAGTTTTCGCGGCCGTCATTCATTCAGATGATGGCCCGGGGCCAACTGCCCCCTAAGGTGTTGGACGGATCACCGGCCAGGCCGGTGGCGCTTTCTTATCACTGAGCATTCTCTCAGGTGGACGGCATGGACAACGGCACCCAGCAGAATCCGAACTCGCTTACCGAAGCCATCGAGCAACTCGAACAGCATCTGCGTCACCTGAGGGATGACGAGGCCGACCTGCTGGCGCTCGCCACGGGTGGCGCGCCGCCGTCCGCAGCACCGCGTGTGGTGCCCTTCCCCCGGCGCCGTGAACGGCCGATGGGAGAAGGCGCCGGCAACGCCGTGCTGATGGACTATCTCTACGGCATCGACAGCACCCTGCGCTCACTGCTGCCCGACGGACCAACCGATGAGTTGTTCCGCTACGCCAGCTCCGCCCCTGCGTCTCGCGCACTGCGCTCGCGCCGCCAATTGCTGGCGCGAGAGATCGACCGCTGCTGCGATCAGCTCAGCGGCCAGGCGCGCATCCTCTGCGTGGGCTGCGGACACCTGCGCGAGGTCGAGCTGGCACGCTCGCTGCGCCACGGTCAGTTCCGCGAGTTCGTTGCCCTCGACACCCAGACACTGTCGCTGCAGACCGTGGAGGCCTGCTACGCCGCGCTCGGTGTGCTGACGCAGCAGTGCACCCTGGACGACCTGTTCTACGGCCGCCCCGACCTCACCCGCTTCGATCTGATCTACTCCCCCGGCTTGTACGAAGTGCTCGACGACCACGACGCCCGCGACCTGACGCGCAACCTGTTCGCCCGCCTGCTGCCTGGCGGTCGCCTGCTGATGGGCAACTTCCTGCCCGGCGTACCGGACATCGCCTACCTCGAAGGGCTGCTCGACTGGCGCCCGCATTACCGCAGCGACGCCTGCCTGCTCGACCTGCTGCTGGGCATTCCCTACAACGACATTGGCGGCGCGCGGGTCTTCCACGATCTGGGCAATTGCGTGGCCTTCCTCGAAGTCACCCGCTACGGCTGATCAGCCCTGCTGCAGGTGGCCATACAGGCGAGCGTAGAGCCCGCCTTCGGCGATCAGTTGCTGGTGATCACCGTCCTCGGCGATGCGCCCACCGTCGAACACCAGCACGCGGTCGGCCTGTTTCACCGCGGACAGGCGGTGGGCGATGATCAGCGTGGTGCGGCCTTCGAGGAAGCGCTGCAGAGCCTGGTGCAGGGCATATTCGGTGGCGGCATCCAGCGCCGAGGTAGCCTCGTCGAGGATCACCACCTTCGGCTCGGCGAGCACCATGCGAGCGATCGCCAGGCGCTGCCGCTGGCCGCCGGAGAGGCGTACGCCGGAACGCCCGACCACGCTCTCCAGCCCCTGTGGCAGGGCGCGAATGGTGTCCGCCAGCTGCGCCACATCCAGGGCGCGCCAGCAGGCTTCGTCGCCGCGCTCGCGGCCCATGGTCAGGTTGGCGCGCACCGTGTCGTTGAACAGCGCCGGATGCTGAAGGACCACGGCGACATGCTCGCGCACGCAGTCCAGGCCAATCTCCTCCAGCGCCGCGCCGCCATAGCGGATGGTCCCGGACTGCGGCTGGTAGAGACCCAGCAGCAACTGCACCAGGGTGCTTTTGCCACCGCCGCTGGCGCCGACGATGGCAACCTTCTCGCCGGGGGCGATATCCAGGTCGAGACCGTCCAGCACCAGCTCATCGCGGTAGGCAAAGCTCAAGTCGCGCACCTGGATGCCGACGCTGCTCTGCCCGGCGAACGGATCGCGGCGATGTTCGTAATGCGGTTCATCGGCGCGGGCCAGTAGCTCGTTGATCCGCGCCAGCGCACCGCCGGCGGCGTAATACGCGTATTGCAGGCTGAGCAATTGCTCGACCGGACCGATCATGAACCAGAGGTAGCTGAATACCGCCAGCATCTGGCCGATGGACAGGTCCGAGAACAGCACGGTGACCATGGCCGCAGCGCGGAACAGGTCGATACCGAACTGGAACAGCAGGCCGCTGGCGCGCCCGGCGGCATCGCTCTTCCATTGCGAGGCGACGGCATAGTCACGCACTTCGCGGGCGCGCACGCCGAGGCGGCCGAGGAAGAAGCCCTGGCGATTGCCGGCGCGCACTTCCTGGATGGCTTCGAGGGTTTCGGTCAGGGCCTGGGTGAAGCGCGAAGTGCTGTCGTTCTCCAGCTTCTTCAGGTGCTTCACGCGCTTGCCCAGTTGCACCGTGGCGAAGATCACCAGCGGGTTGAACAGCAGGATCAGCAGTGCCAGCTTCCAGTGCATCCAGATCAGGATGCCGGCGGTGCCGCACAAAGTCAGCAACGCCACCAGGAAGCGGCTCAGGGTGTCGCCGACGAACTTGTCGAGGGTGTCGAGATCGGTCACCAGGTGTGCGCTGACCGAGCCGCCACCGAGAGTCTCGTACTCGCTCAGGGCGATGCGCTTCAGACGCTCGACCAGGCGCAAGCGTATGCGGTACACCACGTCCTTGGACAGCCGCGCGAACAGCTTGGCCTGCAGCACGTTGAACACCAGCGCGCAACTGCGCAGCACCAGGGTCACCAGCAGCATCAGGCCGATGTAGCCGGCGGGCTTGTGCCAGCCGGCGGGCAGCCAGAGGTTCATCACCTGGAGGGCAGCGTCGCCCTTGCCCAGCAGCACTTCGTCCACCAGCAGCGGCAGCAGCAGCGGGATCGGCACGCTGCAGGCGGTGGCCAGCACGGCGACCAGGTTGGCGAGGAGCAGGGCCTTGCGATGACGGAAAGCGAGCCGGCGAATCTCCGCCCAGCTCAGGCGGTCAGCGGACAGCTCAGGCATGCCGCCCACGCTCCAGCCAGCGCGCCAGCAGCGGCGCGAGTTCGCCCAGCGGCTGGTAGCCGTTGGTCAGCAGGGCCAGTTGGCCATCGCGCTCGGCCAGCAGCGTGGGGAAACCGGCGATGCCCAGGTCGCGGGCCCAGGAGAAGTCGGCGAGCGTTGCCAGGTGATTATCCTGGCTGTCGAAGGCTTCGGCGAATTCGATGCGCGGCAGGCCGACCTGTTCGGCCAGTTCGGTAAGCACGCTGGCCTGGGTGACATCGCGGCCTTGCACATAGAAGGCCCGCTGGATTTCGCCGACCAGCGCCCAGGCGCAGTCTTCATCGAGGCGGCGCGCGGTAACGATGGCGCGGCAGGCCGGCTCGGTGTCGTAGACGAAGCCATCAGGCAGCGCGTCTTCGAAGCGGAACGGCTGGGCAGTGGCACGGTGCACCGCTTCCCAGTGTTCGAGGATGTAGCGCTTGGTGGTCGGCTCCAATGCCGCGCCCTGCCCCGTGCGCAGGCCACCCATCACCAGTGCCAGCGGCACGCCGGCGGTGCGCGCCTGCTCTGCCAGTGCCTGGGCAACCGGGGCAAAGCCCCAGCACCAGGAGCACATCGGGTCCATCACGTAGAGCAGGCGACTGGTCATGGATCAGTTCTCCGCGCGGGGATCACGGCCAATGGGGTGCGGCTGGTTGCGCTGGCGCGCCAGCTCGATCTGTTTCTGCCGTTCGCGGGCACTGGCACGGGTCTTCTCCGAGAGCGAGTCCCAGCAGTGCGGGCAACTGATGCCGGGGGCGTAATGTTCGGAGGCGCGGTCCTCGACCGAGATCGGGTTGCGGCAGGCGTGGCACTGATCGTAGTCGCCTTCGCTCAGGTCATGGCGCACGGTCACGCGGTTGTCGAACACGAAGCAGTCGCCACGCCAGAGGGTTTCGGCCTCGGGCACTTCTTCCAGGTACTTGAGGATGCCGCCCTTGAGATGGAAAACCTCTTCGAAGCCTTCATTGAGCATGTAGCTGGAGGCCTTCTCGCAACGGATACCGCCGGTGCAGAACATCGCGACCTTCTTGTGCTTGGCCGGATCGTAGTGCTCGCGGATGTAGTCGGGGAATTCACGGAACGACTTGGTCTTCGGGTCGATGGCGCCCTCGAAGGTGCCGATGGCCACTTCGTAGTCGTTGCGGGTGTCGATCAGCAGGACTTCCGGGTCGGAGATCAGCGCGTTCCAGTCCTTGGGTTCGACGTAGGTACCGACCTTGGCGTTGGGGTCCACCCCAGGCACGCCGAGGGTGACGATTTCCTTCTTCAGCTTGACCTTGGTGCGGTAGAAGGGTTGCTCGTCGCAGTAGGACTCCTTGTGGTCCACATCGGCCAGGCGCGGGTCGTTGCGCAGCCAGGCCAGCAGGCCGTCGATACCGGCGCGGGTGCCGGAGACGGTGCCGTTGATGCCCTCTTCGGCGAGCAGCAAAGTGCCCTTCACGCCGTTTTCCAGCAGGGTTTGCAGCAGGGGCTCGCGCAGGGCGACGTAGTCGGGCAGGGAGACGAACTTGTATAACGCCGCGACGACGATTCTTTCGGTGGTCATGCATCACTCCAGTGGTCGCCCGCGTAAAGGGCGGACCGGGTCTTTATCAACAAGAGCTGAAACGAACAGCTGAAAATGACAGCGCCGGCAGAAGCCGGCGCTGGGTGTCGCATTCTACCGGAGCGGGACGAAGCCCGCATCCGGCAGCCGATCAATGCGGAAGATCGTGCTTGCTGCCGCCACGGCAGGTCGGCGAATCCGGCGCTTGTCCCTGCTGCGCCCACTCCTCGGGGGTGTAGGTGTGCAGAGCCAGCGCATGGATCTGGCCCATCAGCTCGCCGAGCGTGGCATAGACCTTCTGGTGCCGCTTCACCGCGTTCAGCCCGGTGAACGCCGGGCTGACGATCACCGCCTTGTAGTGCGTTTCCTGCCCGCGGCTGTGCATGTGGCTCTCGTCCAGCACGTCGAGGTGCTGAGGTTCGAGGGCGCCCAGGGCGGTCTGGAGTCGGTCACGCATGCTCATGTCGGGTCTCGCTGGCAATCAGTACGGTTCAGGCAAGTGGTAATCAGGACGATCAGGGCTTCTTGGCCGGAGCGGCCGGGGCTTTCACGCCCAGTTCCTTGTCCATGTCGGCCATCAGCTTGTTCACCGGCTCCACCGCGGTCTGCAGTTTGGCCTGGGTCAGCTGGGCGGATTCGGCGGTCAGGCGCGGCATCTTCTCCAGCACCTTGCGGCCCAGGGGGGATGCGTAGAAATCGTTCAGCTGCTTGAGCTCGGACTCGCTGAAGTTGCTGGTGTAGAGCTTGACCAGTTCGGGCTTGAGCTTGTCCCAACCCACGGCACGGTCCAGCTCGGCGTTGGCCTTGGCCTGGTAGCGGTCGAGCACGGCCTTCTTGCTGTCCGGTGCCTTGGCCTGGGCGAAGCGCTGGGCGAGCATCTGCTGGACTTGCGCGTAGACCGGCACGGTCAGCTTGTCGGCGTGCACCTGCTTGAGGAATTTCTCCGCCTCGGCGTTGGCATCAGCCAGTGCCACGGAACTGAAGCCAACCAGAAGTGCTGCGGTGCAGAGGGAACGAAGAACGGTCATGGGGCAGTCCTGTGAGTCTGAAGGGTGTCCGTGTCGGACCCGCCATTCTGCGCCTAAGTTCGGAATGCGCTCAAGTGAGTGCCAATTGAGCGGGAAGTGACCGGCTTCTCTTGTAGGACAGTTCATGAAACGGCATGCTGCGGCGCGTTGCCACATGGATGTGACCGATGAACACCCTCAGCCACCCGCCGACTTCCATCGCCGCACCGCCCCTGTGCGATGCGCGCGGCCGCCTGAACAGCGCGGCCGTGGGCTGGTCGTCGCGGCCACAGACGCTCTGCCAGCTCTCCGGCAACGCCGGCCGGCGCAAGCGCTGGAACCACTGGTGCATCAACGCGCCGGGCTGGATGCTCTCGATCACCATCGCCGACCTCGATTACCTGGGCTACGGCGCCGTGTACTTCCTCGACCTGGAAACCGGACAGTCGGTGCACCGCACCCAGTTCAGCCCGTTCGGCCTGGGCTGCCACCTGCCGGACATGCCGAATCAGAGCCACCGTTTCGCGCATGGCCAGCTCAGCCTGGGCTTCGACGAGCAGCCGGGCCAGTTGCGCATCACCGCCTGCGCGCCGAACCTGGGGGGCCAGCCGCTCAACCTCTCCCTGGAAGTACAGCGCCCGGCGCACCTGGAGTCGGTCAACCTGGTGGTGCCGATGAGCGGCAAGTGCTTCCACGCCTGCAGCCGGCAGATGGGCCTGCCGATCAGCGGCAGCCTCAGCCTCGGCCACAAGACCTACCGCTGCAGCGAGGGCCAGAGCTTCGCCGCGCTGGATTTCGGCCGCGGCGTCTGGCCCTTCCACACCCGCTGGACCCGCGCCGCCTTCGCAGCGCCCGGCGGCATCGCCGGCAACTTCGGCGCCGGCTGGACGGAAAACAGCCACCTGAGCGAGAACGCCTTGTGGTTCGGCGGCGAACTGCAGGCGCTGGCCGGCCCTGTGGAGATCCACCAGGTTCCCCACGACCCGCTGTCGCCGTGGCAATTGCGAGATGCCGACGAGCGTGTCGACCTCACCTTCACTCCGCGCAAGCTGCATCGCGCCAGCCCGCGCCTGGGCCCGCTGTTCGCCGAGACCAGCCAGTGGTTCGGCCGCTTCGACGGCTCCCTGCGCGAAGCCGGCGGCGAACTGGTGCCGGTCAACGGCGCGCTCGGCTGGATCGGCGCCACTCACGCCCGCTGGTAACCCGGCGCGTCGTTGAAACCGCTCTATCACGGCCATTGAGCCAGAGTGGAACCCGGAAGCCCCGTGGCGGCCTAAACTGGCCGGGACCCTTTTCCGGAGAAGCACCATGAGCCGCACCGAAACCGACAGCCTCGGCCCCATAGAAGTCCCCGAAGACGCCTACTGGGGCGCCCAGACCCAGCGTTCGCTGGAGAACTTCGCCATCGGCGGGCAGCGCATGCCACTGGCGGTGGTCCACGCCCTGGCGCTGATCAAGAAGGCCGCTGCCCGCGTGAATGCACAGCTGGGCGAGCTGCCGGAGAACATCACCAGCCTGATCGAGGAAGCGGCTGACGAAGTGCTCGCGGGCGAGCACGACGACCAGTTCCCCCTCGTCGTCTGGCAGACCGGCAGCGGTACCCAGAGCAACATGAACGTCAACGAGGTCATCGCCGGGCGCGCCAACGAGATCGCTGGCAACGGCCGCGGCGGCAAGAAGCCGGTGCACCCCAATGACCATGTGAACCGCGCGCAGAGCTCCAACGACAGCTTCCCCACCGCCATGCACATCGCCGCCGCCCAGGCGGTGCAGAACGACCTGCTGCCGGCCATCGCCGAACTCAGCGGCGGCCTCGCCCAGCAGGCCGCGCGCCACGCCAACCTGGTGAAGACCGGGCGCACCCACCTGATGGACGCAACGCCGGTCACCTTCGGCCAGGAACTTTCCGCCTTCGTCGCCCAGCTCGACTATGCCGAGCGCGCCCTCCGCGCGGCACTGCCGGCCGTCTACGAGCTGGCCCAGGGCGGTACCGCCGTCGGCACCGGGCTGAACGCGCCGAAGGAGTTTGCCGAGGCCATCGCCGCTGAACTGGCCGACCTTTCCGGTTTGCCTTTCGTTTCCGCACCGAACAAGTTCGCCGCCCTCGCCGGCCACGAACCGCTGGTGACTCTCGCCGGCGCGATGAAGACCCTGGCCGTGGCCCTGATGAAGATCGCCAACGACCTGCGCCTGCTCGGCTCCGGCCCCCGCGCGGGATTCGCCGAGGTGAAGCTGCCGGCCAACGAACCGGGCTCATCGATCATGCCCGGCAAGGTCAACCCGACCCAGTGCGAGGCCCTGTCGATGCTCGCCTGCCAGGTCTTCGGCAACGATGCCGCGATCACCTTCGCCGCCAGCCAGGGGCACCTGCAGCTCAACGTCTACAAGCCGGTGATCATCCACAATCTGCTGGAGTCCGCACGCCTGCTGGCCGACGGCTGCCGCAACTTCAACACCCACTGCATCGCCGGCATGGAACCGGACGCCGCGAAGATGCGCGAGCATCTCGACCGCGGCCTGATGCTGGTGACCGCGCTCAACCCGCACATCGGCTACGACAAGGCCGCCGAGATCGCCAAGAAGGCCTATGCCGAAGGCAAGACGCTGCGCGCCGCCGCACTGGAACTGGGCTACCTGAGCGACGCCGAGTTCGACCAGTGGGTCCGCCCGGAAACCATGCTGGAGGCCGGGCAGAATGGTTGAAGCCGTCAAGCATGGCGCCACGCCCCTTGAAGGCGACGGCAAGCGCGTGCTGCTGGTGCTGGGTTCGCCCAAGCCGGGCGGCTTCTGCCACGCGCTCGCCGAGGCCTACGCCCACGGCGCCCGCACCAAGGGCCATGTGGTGCACATGCTCAAGCTCGGCGAGCTGAACTTCGACCCCGTGCTGCGCGGCGGCTATGAACTGGGCCAATCCCTCGAACCGGACGTGCTCGAAGCGCAGCGGCAAATCCACTGGGCGCAGCACATCGCCTTCGTCTACCCGGTCTGGTGGGGCGGCCTGCCGGCGCTGCTGCAGGGCTTCTTCGACCGCGTGCTGCAACCCGGCTTCGCCTTCCGCTACCGCTCGGTGGAGTCCCGCGAGTTCGAACCCTTGCTGGGCGGGCGCAGCGCCGACCTGCTGGTCAGCCACGACCAGACGCACTGGCACTACCGCCTGCGTCAGGGCGCACCGGCCCATCGGCAGATGACCCGCTGCATCCTCGCGCCCTGCGGCATCGCCCTCCATCACCTGGAGGAATTCAGCCCGGTGCGCGGCTCGGGCGAGGAACAACGCCAGGGCTGGCTGCGGCGGGCGGAGCAGATCGGCTCACAAGTCTGATTCGGTCGTAGAGCACGGGATTACAGTGTTCTACGCCGCCTTCGGCTTTCATGATCGGCTTTTGCCCCGTCACACATAGGATTTCCCCTACACCAGTCGCCCCGACCCTTTCTCTTAGCATGCCTACACCCAAATTCCGGGTACCTCTCCCCGCCTCTGGAGGCAGCATGCTTCGCAAACTTTCCGCCGAGATGATCGGCACCTTCTGGCTGGTGTTCGGTGGTTGCGGCAGCGCCATCTTCGCCGCCCACGCCATTGGCGTCCTGGGTGTCGCCCTGGCTTTCGGCCTGACGGTCGTGACCATGGCCTACGCCATCGGCCCGATCTCCGGTTGCCACCTCAACCCCGCGGTCAGCCTCGGCCTGTGGGCCGGCGGCCGCTTCCGCACCGCTGAGCTGGTCCCGTACATCGTCGCCCAAGTGGTTGGCGGCATCCTCGCTGGTGCGGCGCTGTACTTCATCGCCAGCGGCAAACCGGGCTTCGACGCGCTGGCGGGCTTTGCCGCCAACGGCTTCGGCGAAGGCTCGCCAGACCACTACAGCATGCTCTCCGCGCTGACGGCCGAAGTACTGCTGACCGCGTTCTTCCTGTTCGTGATCATGGGCGCCACCGACAGCAAGCTGGCCCCGGCGGGCTTTGCGCCGATCGCCATCGGCCTGACGCTGACGCTGATCCACCTGATCAGCATCCCGATCGACAACACTTCGGTGAACCCGGCGCGCAGCCTGGGCGTGGCGATCTTCGCCGACCCGCTGTTCATGAAGCAACTGTGGCTGTTCTGGGTCGGCCCGCTGGTGGGCGGCGTGATCGGTGCGCTGGTCTACCGCGTGGTGCGTCCGGCTGCCTGAGCCTGATACCTGCAATAGCAAACGGGCGCCTTCGGGCGCCCGTTTTCGTTGGTACTTGGCGCAGGCCTTTTGGTAGGGTGGATAACGCCAACGGCGTTATCCGCCGTGAGCACCATCGGCGGATAAAGCGTCCCGCTTTATGCGCCCTACGGGCACGCCGGATCGTAGGAGCGAGCTTGCTCGCGAACCCGCCCTGCTCCGCTGCTGCCGGGAAATCCGCTCGCTAGCAAGCTCGCTCCCACAGTCGACAGGAAGCCTCTCAGAAGCACTGGGTAAGGCTGAACTTGGCGTTGCGGCCCTGGCTGTAGACGCTGTCGCCGGCCAGCGCCGGGTGGTAGTCGCGGTTGAACAGGTTGTCCACGGTGAAGTTCAGCTCGGTATTCTCGAAGCCCAGGCGGCGCGGCTTCCAGCTGGCGAAGACGCGCTGGGTGTCATAGCTGTCGTTGACCGTCTGGTCCCAGAAGATGTCGCCGACGCTGGTGCCCATGCCGCCCTTGTACTTGTCGCTGGGCAGACGGTCGGTTTGGCGGACGAACTCGCCCTGCCAGCCGATCTGCGCGTCCCACGCCGGAATCTTGGTGCCCAGGGTGGCGACCCACTTGGCCGGCGGCACGTCACGCGCCCACACGTTCGGCCCCCAGGGATTGCTGTAGGCGCCGTCGTGCTTGCCGGTCACCCACGAGTACGACAGCCCGCCGAACAGCCAGGGGCTGTCGTAGAAACTCTCGATCTCGAAGCCCTTGTAGGTCACGCCCGGCAGGTTGCGGTAGTTGGAGAGCGGCAGGTAGTCGCCGCAGCTGCCGGAGATGGTGCCGTTGTCGATGGCCTGCTGCTCGCAGCCGACGCTGCGGGTGCGGAAAATCTCGTCCTTGATCTTGTTCTGGAACAGCGTGGTGCGCACCTGCAGGTTGTCGCCATTGATGAACAGGTCCGGCAGGTTGACCAGCGAGCCGAAGCGCAGCGCATGAATGCGCTCGGGATCGAGGTCGCGGCTGGTGGCGCTGACCGTGCTGCTGTTCTGCACCTCGTACATCTCGTCGATCACCGGCGCACGCCAGGTGCGGCTGTAGTCGGCGAAGAAGCCCAGACGCTCGGTGGCCGTCCAGAACAGCGAGAGGCGCGGCGACCAGCCGCTGTAGGTCTGCGAGCTGTAGTCGTGGCCTTGCGCGGCGTTGTTGTAGATCGGCGCGTCATTGTCCTTGCCCTGGTTGCGCACATGGTCGAAGCGCAACGACGGGGTGATGGTCACGCTGCCCAGGGTCAGCGCGTCCTGGATGTAGGCGCTGTTGGTGTTCTGCTTGCCGCTGGGCATGAAGGTCGGCTGGAAGTGCCCATAGTTGTAGCGCGCGGTGTTGTAGGTGGAGCCGGGGATATACATGTCGGTGGTGCGGGTGTGCCGGTGGAACTCGGTACCCACGGTGAACGCATGCTGTACCGGGCCGGTGGCGAACAGGCTGGTGTTGCGCAACTCCAGCACCTTGTCCTTGTAGTCGGTATCCATCTTGCGGCCACCGGTGGAGACCTGGAAGAAGGCGTCCGGATTACGCTCGTCGGTCTGGTCGATGTGCGACTCGGAGTACTGCGCCATCAGGTCGATCAGCGGGTTGTCGATAGGGTGGTATTCGTACTTGCCGGACCAGGTCGTGTCGGTGGTGTCGCGGTGCGCCAGCAGGCGCTTGAGCGCCGCTTCATAGCCGTAGCGATCAATGTTCGACTGGGTCGGTGGCGTCGGGTAGGAGGCCGAGGAGAACGGCGTCCAGCGGGTGCTGTGGGAGCGGCTGTAGGCCAGGCTGATGTCGTTGTCGAGGTTGGGGTGCAGGTTCAGCTTGAACAGCCCGGCGTCCAGGTCCTGGGCGCTGTTGGGCAGGCGGCTGGGGTTGATCGGGTAGTTGTTGTACGGGTCGGGAATGTGCCCGGCGAGCTTGATGTCGCGGCCATCGCGGGCGGTAACGTAGGCCAGCGCATCGACCTTGCGGTCCTCGGTGCGGCCATAGACGGCGCCGCTGTAGATCTTCTGCTGGTCGTTGGAGTGGTAGCCGTACTTGAGCATGGCGCCGACGTTCTGATCGTCGCGCAGCAGGTCCGGCGCGTCCTTGGTTTCCATGTGCACGGTGCCGCCGAAGCCGCCGTTGCCGTTGTAGACCGAGTGCGGGCCCTTCTCCACTTCGATGCGCTTGATCAGCTCCGGCTCGATGAACACGGTGCCCTGCTGGTAGCGCTCGAAGCCGCTCTTGGGTGCGCCGTCGAGGGTGAAGGGCACGTCCTCGGCATCGCCCAGGCCCCAGATGTTGACGGTCTGCCCGCCCGGCTTGGGCGAGCCGCCCATGGTCACGCCGGGCAGGGTCTTCAGCAGGGTGGGAATGTTGTCGGCCTGGATGCGCTCGATGTCCTTGCGGGTCAGGGTCGAACGGCCGACATTGCTGGAGTCCACCGACAGGCCGCTGCCGACGATGGTCTGCGAATCCAGTTCCATGGCGTTGTCGCTGAACTTGTCGACCTTGCCGGAGCGCCGCACGACAAAGCCGTCGCCCGCCTCCACCAGTTCCAGCGACGAGCCCTTGAGCAGGTGCTCCAGGGCTTCGCGCATGCTGTAGCGGCCGGCTACCGCGGGAGCCTTGAGCCCCTCCAGCTGGGAGGCGTCATAAAGCACCTGCACGCCGGCCTGCTGCGACAGGCTGCCGATGGAGTCGCTCAGTGCCTGCGCCGGCAAGTCGATCTGCCAATCGGCAGCGCGGCTGTACTCGGCCATCATCAGGCTGCCGAGCAGCACGGCACAGCCCAGCGGGCGCGCGAACGGGAAGTTGAAACGAGACTGCATGCAAGGCCCTCCCCAGGGACGAAAAGCGCTGCGCGTTTCGCAGCGAATGACGGGGAAGACCCTCACTCGAGAAAAACCCACACCTGCAAATAAAAATATTTCTCAAGAAAGATTTGCGGCACGTGTGATCCGGTTGGGTAGGAGCAACCGTCTTCATTCGACTATATCGGTGCCCGTCCCTTCCCTCACCCCAGCCCTCTCCCGGAGGGAGAGGGAGCATTCCGAGCCGACTGACGCGAAGGTTTCACCCGGCACCGAACGGTCCCCTCTCCCTCTGGGAGAGGGTTAGGGTGAGGGCCGGCCCCAGCGCGGAGTCAAATCGTTAGGGCCCCTGCAGGAGCGAGCTTGCTCGCGAACCGGCCCAGGTCCGGTGCTTCCGGGAAATACGTTCGCGAGCAAGCTCGCTCCTACAAGGGCGGGGCGATCAGCGCGGCAGGATCACGGCGCTGCCATCGGCCTTGCGCTGCACGCGCACGTCGAGCAGTACCGGCAGGGCCGCGAGGAAGTCGTCCGGGCGGGCCAGGCGCACGTTGCCGGAGATGGGCCTCTGCGCCAGGCGCTCATCGCCGAGGCGGATGGGCGCAGCGCGGTACTGCGACAGCTCGTTCACCAGCGCCCCCAGGGGCTGATTGCGGAAGGCGAGCATGCCGTCGCGCCACGCGGCGATGGAGGCGACAGGTACGCGGTCGATCTGCGCCTCCCCTGCCCCTGCAGCAAGCTGGGCGCGATCACCCGCGGTCAGGGTCTGCTCGTCACGCGCATCGAGTTTCGCCTGCAAGGCCACCTTGCCGTGGCGCACGGCCACCGTCAGGCCGTCGTCCGTACGGTGCACATCGAAACCGGTGCCAAGGACGCGCACACGGCTGCCACCGGAGGTCACCCGGAAGGGCCGGGCAACATCGTGGGTGACTTCGAAATAGGCCTCGCCGCGCAGCAATTGCACATCGCGGAACGCATCCGAGGAGTTCACGCGCAACGACGAATCCCCCGCGAGGAAAACCCGCGTGCCGTCGGCCAACGTCACCTCGCGCTGCTCGCCCGCAGCGGTGGTCTGCACCTGTTGCGGATCGGCCAGGCGGCCGCCGCTGAAGTCGTTTGCCAGCAGCAACGCCGCGCAGAACACACTGGCAGCCGCGAGCCCGCGCCAAGGCCATGCCGGGCGACGGCCAGGCACGATGGCCGGTCGGCGGATATGGTCGAGATCGCTCCACAACTGCTCGATCTCACGGTAGGCGGATTCATGCGCAGGGTCTTCCGCCAGCCAGTCGGCGAAGGCCTGGCGCTCGCGGGCATCCCAGGCGCCTGCGCGCTGGCGGCTGAACCACTTGGCGGCGAGTTCGTCGATCACCTGCTGGCGTTCTTCCTGCGGCGTCATGCTTCGCCCTCTCCCTGAACCTGACGCTTGCAATGCAGCAGCGCGCTGGCAACGTGCTTCTCCACCATGCTCAATGAAATCCCCATGCGCCTGGCCACCTCCGGCTGCGAAAGGCCATCGAACTTGTGCAGGATGAAGGCCTCGCGGCGCCGTGGCGGGAGGCTGTCGAGCGCCTTCGAAAGCTGGCGAAGATAACGTTGTCGCTCGAACTGCACCACGGGTTCGCCTCCTTCGGCGGCCGGTTGCTGGTCATGGTCGAGGGCCTCTTCCGGCTCATTGGAGAAGCGCCGGGAGCGCTGCCAGTGGTCGCGCAGCAGGTTGCGCGCGACCTGGAAGAGAAATGCGCGCGGCTGTTCCACTTCATGCCGCGAGGAGGACTTGAGCCACTGGGCGAAGGCATCCTGGGCGAGGTCGGCGGCATCCGCCGAACTGCCCAGCTGCTTGCGCAGGAAGCGCAGGAGCTCGCCGTGGAAGGAGCGATAGGCCTGGGACACCGAACGGGAGAAGCGCTCATCCATCGACCCACGCCTCCCGGCGTCGCCGCCCTGCCCCGCTATTGCCCGCTACCACGTCGCCCCCGAACCGAGGCGCTGGGCCTCGACAACCATCGAATTGCACAAATGATAATACATATCATTTGCGAAAATGAAGCCGAACACGCGCGCTGGATAGCAGAAGGCCGCCTCGCGGCGGCCCTCGGGGATTCAGAGGTTGGCGATGCGCGCCCTTCGGGCCCGGTAACTGCGCAACAGTGAAGGCGCCAGCGCGGTCAGCGCGGAGCCGCTGACCACCAGCAGCGCGCCGACATAGGCCAGCCCGTTGAGGTCTTCGGGCAGCACGAACTCCGGCCACAGCGAGGCAGCCAGCGCCACCGACGCGAAGGTCACCAGCGGGGTGATCGCCAGGGTCGCGCTGACCCGCGAGGCCTCCCAGTGCGCCAGCGCCTCGGCGAAGGCGCCATAGGCCACCAGGGTGTTCAGGCAGCAGGCCAGCAGCAGCCAGCCCTGGAGCGGCGAGAGGTCCAGCGCTTCCAGCGGATGCGCCCAGGGCGTGAGCAACGCACCGCAGCCCAGGTAGATCACCATCATTACCTGCACCGAGGTCCACTGGGTCAGCAGTTGCTTCTGCGCCAGGCCGTAGAAGGTCCAGATGAAGGCGGCGAAGACCACGATCAGCACGCCGGTGGTGTACTCGCCCAGCGAGCTGAACAGCTCCGCCAGCCGCTGGTTGAAGAACAGCCCGAAACCGAAGATGAGTACGGCAAGCCCCAGCGCCTGACCGATGCTGAAGCTCTCCTTGAAGACGAACAGGCTGCCCAGCAGGAGCAGGATCGGCGCGATCTGGATCACCAGTTGCGTGGTGCCCGGCGTGAGCATGCGCAGGCCGATCAGGTAGCACACGTAGTTGCCGGTCAGGCCGAGAATGGCCAGCAGCACCAATCCCTTGCCGCGCGCGCCAAGTGGCGAGAAGCGCGGCAGCTGGCGGGTGAAGGCCAGATAGATCAGCAGCAGACCACCGGACACCACCAGGCGAAACCAGGTGACGGTGATCGGGTCCATGACCTTGAGCACTTCCTTGAGCTTGATCGGCAGGATGCCCCAGAGAACGGCGGTGACCAGGGCCAGGAACAGGCCGAATTGCCAGCGGCCGGATGAAACGTGCATGGAAGCCTCGACGCGTGTGCGGTCCGCCATGCTAAGTCATGGCGGTATCGCCCCATAGGAACAGTTGCGTTGCGCAACTGTTCCGGTCGCCGCTCAGATCAGGGTCGAGAGGCGCAGCAGCCACCAGATCAGGATGATCAGCTGAACGAAGAAGGCAGCGAAACGCACCCACACCGCCAGCGTGGAAGTACTGCGCAGGTGCACCACCGACTGGACGATGCGCGCCACCAGCAGGGTTGGCGCCAGCGGGTCGGTGATTACCGTCTGCTGAGTGACCATCGCATAGAGCAGCACCGCGCAGAACAGCGGCACGTTCTCCACGCAGTTGGCGTGGGCACGCACCAGGCGCTGGCCGAAAGTGCCGGGGGTGTTGCTGCCGTCGGCGGCGAAGACGTTGACCTTCATGCGGCCGCTCATCACCAGCAGGCCACGCTGGTTGACCAGCAGCAGAACCAGCAGCACGGTCCAGGCGACCAGGCCGAGCAATGCGAAGGCAGAGGGACTCAGGGACATGCGGGACTCCTTTCTCTTGTTGGTTTGAACGGGAGTCTAAGGGAAGTAGAGCAATTGCTCTAGCCGTTTGCCGCTGGCGCAAAGCCTGGCTATTCGTAGGATGGGTGGAGCTTGCGATACCCATCGGGCCACGCGCCGACAGCATGAGTGTCGCTGCGCTCCAGCCATCCTACAAAATCCCCCGGTGCGTCCCGGAAGCCGTCGCGCAAAAGGAAACGGGCAGCCCGTTTCCGGACTGCCCGTTGTATTCCAGCGCCGCATTCAGAGCTTGGCGATGGACACCTCGGTGGATTTCACGAAGGCGATCACTTCGCTGCCGATGGCCAGTTCCAGCTCTTTCACGGAACGGGTGGTGATCACCGAGGTGACGACGCCGGCGGCAGTCTGCACGTCGATTTCCGACAGTACATCGCCTTCGACGATTTCCTTGATGGTGCCCTTGAACTGGTTGCGGACGTTGATGGCTTTGATGGTCATGGCGTAGCTCCTTGGGAGAATGGGGTCTTCGGATGAACGTTGGATCAGAGCGCCCAGCGCAGCTGCGTGGGCAGTGGGGAAACAGGTTCCGGCTCGGGCGGCTGCGCCGGCAGCGACAGCACGCGCTCGAGCACTTCGGCTTCCAGCGCGGCCAGGCGTGCCGAACCACGGGCGCGCGGGCGGTGCAGCTCGACATTGAGATCCAGGCCGATCTCGCCATCCTCGATGAGGATCACCCGGTCGGCGATGGCCACGGCCTCGGCGACATCATGGGTGACCAGCAGCACGGTGAAGCCATGCTGCTGCCAGAGGCGCTCGATCAGTTGCTGCATCTCGATACGGGTCAGGGCATCCAGCGCGCCCAGCGGCTCGTCGAGCAGCAGCAGGCGCGGCTGGTGGATCAGGGCGCGGGCCAGGGCCACGCGCTGCTTCTGGCCACCGGACAGGCTGGCCGGCCACTCGTTGGCGCGGTCGGCGAGGCCCACGGCTTCCAGCGCGTCCAGCGCCTTCTTGCGCCAGTCGCCTTTGAGGCCGAGGCCGACGTTGTCGATCACCCGCTTCCAGGGCAGCAGCCGCGAGTCCTGGAACATCAGACGGGTTTCTTCGCGGGCACTGTCCAGCGGCGCGGAGCCGGCCAGCAGTTGCCCGTCGCTGGCCTCGTCGAGCCCGGCCAGCAGTCGCAGCAGGGTGCTCTTGCCGCAACCGCTGCGGCCGACGATGGCGACGAACTGGCCGGCGGGAATCCGCAGATCGATACCTTTGAGCACTTCACGCTCGCCGAAGCGTTTACGGACGTTTTCCAGCGCCAGCGGGATGCCTTTCTTGAGTTTCTGAGGCAGGTTGTTCACCGCATTCATGCCGCACCTCCCTTGACCTGATAGGCCGGGTGCCAGCGCAGCCAGACGCGCTCAAGGCCGCGGGCGGCGAGATCGGCCAGCTTGCCGAGCACGGCGTAGAGCAGGATGGCCAGGACTACGACGTCGGTCTGCAGGAATTCGCGGGCGTTCATCGCCAGGTAGCCGATGCCGGAGTTGGCGGAAATGGTCTCAGCGACGATCAGGGTCAGCCACATGAAGCCCAGGGCGAAGCGCACGCCGACCAGGATCGAGGGCAGCGCGCCGGGCAGGATCACCTGGCGGAACAGGGCGAAGCCGGACAGCCCGTAGCTGCGCGACATTTCCAGCAGGCCCGGGTCGATGTTGCGGATGCCGTGGTAGGTGTTGAGGTAGATCGGGAACAGCGTGCCGAGGGCGACCAGGAAGATCTTCGCCGACTCGTCGATGCCGAACCACAGGATCACCAGCGGGATCAGCGCCAGGTGCGGCACGTTGCGGATCATCTGCACGGAGCTGTCGAGGAAGCGCTCGCCCCACTTCGACAGGCCGGTGATCAGCCCCAGCACCAGGCCGATGCTGCCGCCGATGAGGAAGCCGACGGCGGCACGCCAGGTGCTGATCGCCAGGTGTTGCCACAGTTCGCCGCTGACCACCAGGTGGTAGCCCGCCTCGGCCACCGCGCTGGGCGCCGGCAGGATACGGCTGGACAGCCAGCCGAATTCCACCGCCAGTTGCCAGATCACCACCAGGCCCACCGGCAGGGCCCAGGGCGCGAGGCGCTGGGCGAGTTGATTGGAATTGCTCATTTCGTCTCTCCGGATTCTTCGTCGGGCGGATCACGCGGCGCGTTTTCCGCCCGACCGCCTTATCAGCTCGCCGATGCCGCCTTGGGCAGGATGTCGTTGGCGACCATCTCGCCGAACGGGCTGACGTAGCCGCGCTCCTGCGGTTGCTGCGGGCGAGCGAGGTCCAGGTGCGGGAAGAGCAATTCGGCGACCCGGTACGACTCTTCCAGGTGCGGGTAACCGGAGAAGATGAAGGTGTCGATCCCCAGGTCCGCGTATTCCTTGACGCGCGCCGCCACGGTCGGGCCATCGCCGACCAGCGCGGTGCCGGCACCGCCGCGAACCAGGCCGACGCCGGCCCAGAGGTTGGGGCTGACCTCCAGCTTGTCCTTGTTGCCGCCATGCAGGGCGGCCATGCGTTGCTGGCCGACGGAATCGAAGCGCGCCAGGGACGCCTGGGCACGGTCGATGGTGTCCTGGTCCAGGTGGGAGATCAGGCGGTCGGCGGCCTGCCAGGCTTCGTCGTTGGTCTCGCGGACGATCACATGCAGGCGGATGCCGAAGCGCACGCTGCGGCCTTGCCTGGCGGCCTTCTCGCGGACCTGGGCGATCTTCTCGGCGACGGCGGCCGGCGGCTCGCCCCAGGTCAGGTACAGCTCGACCTGCTCGGCAGCGAGGTCCTGCGCGGCGTCGGAGGAACCGCCGAAGTACAACGGCGGACGCGGTTGCTGGATCGGCGGGTAGAGCAGCTTGGCGCCCTTCACTTGCAGGTGCTTGCCGTCGTAGTCGACGGTCTCGCCCTCCAGTACGCGGCGCCAGATGCGGGTGAATTCGACCGAGGCTTCGTAGCGCTCGGCGTGGCTCAGGTGCAGGCCGTCGCCGGCCAGTTCGTCCGGGTCACCGCCGGTCACCAGGTTGAACAGCGCGCGCCCACCGGAGAGCCGGTCGAGGGTTGCGGCCTGGCGGGCGGCCACGGTCGGGGAAATGATGCCCGGACGCAGGGCGACCAGGAACTTCAGGCGCTGGGTCACCGGGATCAGCGAGGCGGCAACCAGCCAGGAGTCCTCGCAGGAGCGGCCGGTGGGGATCAGCACGCCGCCGAAACCGAGGCGGTCGGCGGCCTGCGCGACCTGTTGCAGATAACCGTGGTCCACGGCACGGGCGCCTTCGGCGGTGCCCAGGTAGTGGCCGTCGCCGTGGGTCGGCAGGAACCAGAAGATGTTGAGACTCATCGCTGTAACTCCAGATAAGCGCGCCGGCGTGGCGTAGCCGCGCGATGATGGGATGGGTGTACGTGTTGCTACTGTTCTTCGCAGGAGCGAGCTTGCTCGCGAACAGACTCCCGGCAGCTCTGGAGCTGGGCGGGTTCGCGAGCAAGGACTAGGCGTCCCCCTCGCTCCTACAAGGGAATCATTGGGCGGTAGCGACCTTGGCAGGCGCCGTCCACACCACGTCCTTGATGCTCAGCTTCTTGGGGATCAGCTTCAGGTCGGTGAAGGTGTCGGCGATCTTCTGCTGCGCGGCGGTAACGTCCGGGGTGATCGGCTGGGCGCCGTAGCCCTGGCGTTTCACCGCGGTGAAGGTGATGTCCGCCGGCAGGCCGAGCAGCGGCGCGACCTGGTCGGTCACCTGCTGCGGGTTCTGCTGCGACCACTCGCCCACCGAACGCACTTCGTCGATCAGGGTGGTGATAACCTGCGGGTGCTGGTTCGCGTACGGGCGGGTGGCGAGGTAGAACTGGTGGTTATCCACAAGGCCGGTGCCATCCACCAGGGTGCGGGCGGAGAGCTGTTTCTCGGCGGCGGCCTGGTACGGGTCCCAGATCACCCAGGCATCGACGCTGCCACGCTCGAAGGCGGCGCGGGCGTCGGCCGGCGGCAGGTAGACGGGCTGGATATCGGTGTATTTCAGGCCGGCTTTCTCCAGGGCGCGCACCAGCAGGTAGTGCACGTTGGAGCCTTTGTTCAGGGCGACTTTCTTGCCCTTGAGCTCGGCGACGGATTTGATCGGCGAATCCTTGGGCAGCAGGATCGCTTCGCTGGTCGGCGCCGGCGGTTCGTGGGCCACGTAGACCAGATCGGCGCCAGCGGCCTGGGCGAATACCGGCGGGGTTTCGCCGGTGACGCCGAAGTCGATGCTGCCGACGTTCAGGCCTTCGAGCAGCTGCGGGCCGCCGGGAAATTCGGTCCATTGCACCTTGACGCCCTGCTCGGCCAGGCGCTTCTCCAGCGTGCCACGGGCCTTGAGCAGCACCAGGGTGCCGTATTTCTGATAGCCGATACGCAGGGTGCCGGGTTGTTCGTCCGCCTGGACGTTGTAGGACAGGGCCGCGATCAGCAGGGCCGCCAGTCCACTACGCAAAGTAAGGGTCCGCATGGGAGTGATCCTTCGTCGAGTGTGATTGCCGGACCTGCGGTCCCGTTGACGGGACGGTGAGGGCCTTTTCTTGTTGGTGACACAGTTGCCGCCTGCCGGGTTGGGGCTTGGCGCTCTCCTGCGTGGGGTTGTCTGTCAGATGCTCCAGCGGGCGTTGATCAGCCGTTCGTTGAGCAGGTTCGGGTCGATGGGTTTCGGCCGGCGCGCGAGGGCGCCATGGAACTGTTCCAGGGACTCCAGCAGTCGGTGTTCGAGGGTCGGTTCCAGGCGCGCCGGGGAATTGCCCTCGGGGTATTGCACCTGGCTCTCTTCGGCGAACACCCCATGCAGGGTTTCCTGTGCCTTCAACGCAGCGAGGACCGGCTTGAGCGCGTAGTCCACCGCCAGCATGTGCGCGTTGCTGCCGCCAGTAGCCAGGGGCAGCACCACCTTGTGCGCCAGCGCCCGCTCCGGCAGCAGGTCGAGAATGACCTTCAGCGCACCGGCGATGGATGCCTTGTACACCGGGGTGGAGATCACCAGGCCGTCGGCACGCAGGACCTGTTCGATCAGCTCGACCACCCGCGGGCTGTCGAAGCGCGCATGCAGCAGGTCTTCCGCCGGAAAATCGTGCACGGAGTAGGAGCGCACCTCGGCGCCGTGGGCGTGCAGCCAGTTCCGTGCGACGTCCAGGAGGACGCCGGAGCGGGAACGCTGGCTGGGGCTGCCGGCTAGGGTGACTACATACATCTGCACGCTTCCTTATAACGATCAGGACGATACAAATGCCGCCCTGCTAACCAATGTGCATAGACCTTAACAGGCAACCTCATATTCCAATAAATGTTATTTTTTCATTTGGTTATGCGATTTTGTTTTTAATGTAGGAGCGAGCTTGCCCGCGGACGCTTTCCGGGCAGCTCCGGCATCAAGCGGTTCGCGAGCAAGCTCGCTCCCACAGAACAGTGATGAGTCAGATGACGTGAGACTGGTGCAGCTCGGTCAGCGCTTCGCCGCGCAGGAAGGCCAACTCGACGGCGCGACGATCCCGAGGGCGCGGCAGCGGTACGGGGAATTCGCGGCGCAGGCGGCTGGGTGCGCCGCCCAGCAGCAGGACGCGGTCGCTGAGGTAGAAGGCTTCGTCGAGGTCGTGGGTGACCAGCAGGATGCTGATGTCGTACTCCAGCGCCAGTTGCTGGATCAGATCCTGCAGGCGGATGCGGGTGAAGGCGTCCACCGCGCTGAAGGGTTCGTCCAGCAGCAACACCTGCGGACGACCATAGAGACCACGGGCGATGGCCGCACGCTGGGCCATGCCGCCGGAGAGTTGTTTGGGCAGCAGGTCACCCTTGCCTTCCAGGCCCACGTCGCGCAGCAGGTGCGCGATACGGTGGTCATCGGCCAGCCAGCCGTCGGCGAAACCGATGTTCTGCGCCACGGTGAGCCAGGGCAGCAGGCGCGGTTCCTGGAACACCACGCCGACGCCACCACCGCCACGACCGGTGTCGCCGTCCGGGCCGAAACCCAGCAGCGGGTTGCGCTCCAGCGAGCCGGCGAACTCGTCGTCCAGCCCGGCGGCGATGCGCAGCAGGGTACTTTTGCCACAGCCACTGGGGCCGAGCAGGCTGACCACTTCGCCCGGCGCCAGGCTCAGGCTGACGTCGTCCAGCACCCGCACGCCGGAGAAGCTCTTGCGGATATCACGCAGTTCCAGCAAGGCGCTCATCAGCTCTCTCCATTGCCCAGGAAGGTATCGCGCCAGGCCAGCGCACGCTGCTCCAGCGCCTTGAGCAGGCTGTCGCTGAGCTTGCCGAGCACTGCCAGCACCAGGATGGCGGCGATGACGATGTCCGGCCGCGAGGTTTCCCGGCCGTCGCTGAGCAGATAGCCGAGGCCACGGGTGGCGGCGATCAGCTCGGCAGCAACGAGGAACATCCAGCTCAGGCTCAGGGCGCCGCGCAGGCCGGTGAACAGGCTCGGCAGCGCGGCCGGCAGCAGAATCCGCCGCACCAGGGCAAAGGGCGAGAGGTGATACAAGCGGCCCAGCTCGACCCACTTGCGGTCGACGTTACGCACGCCGGCTACCAGCGAGAGATACACGGGGAAGAAAGCGCCGAGGGCGATCAGCACGATTTTCGGCGTCTCGTCGATGCCCAGCCAGAGCAGCAGGAGCGGCACCCAGGCGAGGCTGGGAATGGCCCGCAGCGCCTGGAAAGTCGGTTCGAGATAAGCCTCGGCACGCTGGCTGAGGCCGACCCAGGTGCCGATCAGGATGGCCAACGCCGCGCCGATGGAGAAGCCGGCAGCCACCCGTGCGAGGCTGGCCGCCACATGCCTCCACAGCTCGCCCTGGGCCAGTTGCCAGAGCGTCAGCGCGACACTGCTGGGCGCGGGCATCTGGTGCTCGGGCAGCCAGCCGACGCGTACCACCAGCTCCAGCACCGCGCACAGCAGCAGCGGCAGCAGCCAGGCGCGCCAGCTCAGTCGCGGCCAGCGCAGCCTTGGCAGGCGGCGCTGGCGAGCGAGGCGCAGGCTCTGGGTTGGCATGGATTACTGCTCCGCCTTGGCGACAGCGCCAGCCTTGCCAATCACCTCGCCGGCCAGTTGCGGGGCAATCAGCTGATCCACCACGGCGGTGACATCAGTGCCCGGGCGAACCAGTTGCTCATCGATCAGGATCGGCGCGGCGGCTTTCAGCGCGGCAACTTGTTCGGCGCCCGGCAGCGGCTTGCTGAAATCAGTGCGCGAGAGCTGCAGCTTGGCCACTTCCAGCGGCAGCTTGGCCTCCTCGGCGAGCAGCTTGGCGGTCTCCTCCGGATGGGCGATGGCCCACTGGCGCGCCTCTTCGTAGGCGGCGATGACCTGCTTGATCAGCTCCGGCTGCTCCTGCTCGAATTTCTCGGTGACGCTGAGCACGCCGTAGCTGTTGAAGTCGACGTTGCGGTACAGCAACCGCGAGCCGGCCTGCAGTTCGCTGGCGGCCATGTGCGGGTCCAGCCCCGCCCAGGCATCCACCCTGCCCTGCTCCAGCGCGGCGCGGCCGTCCGGGTGCTGCAGGTGGACGATTTCCACGTCGTTCTTGTCCAACCCGGCCTTTTGCAGGCTGCGCAGGAGGAACAGATAGGGATCGGTGCCCTTGGTGGCGGCGATCTTCTTGCCCTTGAGGTCAGCGACGGACTTGAGCGGCGAATCCTTGGGCACCACCAGCGCGGTCCACTCCGGCCGGCTGGCGATGTAGACGGTCTTCAGCGGCGCGCCGTTGGCGCGGCTGAGTACGGCGGCCAGCCCCGCGGTGGAGGCGAAGTCGGTACTGCCGGCGTTGAGGTATTCCAGGGAACGGTTGCTGCCCTGGCTGAACACCCAGCGCACTTCGGTGCCCTGCGGCTTGAGGGACTTCTCCAGCCAGCCGAAGTGCTTGAGCACCAGGCTGGTGGGCGCGTAGTAGGCGTAGTCCAGGCGCACCTCCTTCGGTGCGTCGGCGGCTTGGGCGGGGCTGTTGTAGGCGCCGATCGGCAGGCTCGCGAGAAGAGCGACGGCCAGGCTGCGGCGCCAGGTGGAATGACCCATGGTCGTTCTCCTTGGCGTGGGCTGGTGTCTTCTTCCCGTCTGGCGGGCAAGTCAGATCCTTGGTGGTGGAGCGAATAAAAAAGCGCGGCGTGGTCCGCGCGTGAAAGATAAAAAAGGGGCCGGCGGACCGGCCCGATTTCCCGCTCGAGGCGTGAGTGATTCCCCGGATGGGGAGCGGAGAATCACTTGTTCGGTTGAGGGGTGAGGCGCAGGTACGGCTTGATGGCGCGGTAGCCCTTGGGGAAGCGCTGCTTGATCTCTTCCTCGTCCTTGAGCGAGGGCACGATCACCACGTCGTCGCCGTCCTGCCAGTTACCGGGCGTGGCGACCTTGTGGTTGTCGGTGAGCTGCAGCGAGTCGATGACGCGCAGGATTTCGTTGAAGTTGCGCCCGGTGCTCGCCGGGTAGGTGATGGTCAGGCGCACCTTCTTGTTCGGGTCGATGACGAACAGCGAACGCACGGTGAGGGTGTCGTTGGCGTTCGGGTGGATCAGGTCGTACAGCTCGGAGACCTTGCGGTCGGCGTCGGCGATGATCGGGAAGTTGACCACGGTGTTCTGGGTCTCGTTGATGTCGTCGATCCACTTCACGTGGGAGTCCACCGGGTCGACGGACAGGGCAATCACCTTGACGCCCTTGGCGGCGAACTGGTCCTTGAGCTTGGCGGTCAGGCCCAGCTCGGTGGTGCACACCGGGGTGAAGTCGGCCGGGTGGGAGAACAGAATGCCCCAGCTGTTGCCCAGCCATTCATGGAAACGGATGCGGCCTTCGCTGGATTCCTGTTCGAAGTCGGGGGCGATGTCGCCGAGTCGCAAGCTCATGGGTCTCTCCTTGTTCGTGTTGGTAGCCACTATGCACAAGGTCTTTACGCATTAAAAAGAATATATTTTGATTTTCTTATAACCAAAATCAAGCACTCGTATCGACCCTGCCCTGGCGCCCCGGGCGCGCTGGACACTGAGCATAGCCAAGGCTGCGGGAAGCTCTGCCCGCCAAGTGTTTCACCGCTGAGACAAAACCCAACCGTTCGTCGCCATCCCCCTGCAGCCCCTGTACGGCGGGGCTTTGCGGCATACACTCGAATCAATTAATCCTTTTGTACGGGAGGTCAGCGTATGTTGGGACAACGTGTCGGCGACAATCAGGCGGCCACCCATTACCGCAGCGATCGGATCAGCGCGGTGAATGGCCAGTACTTCTTCTCCACCCGCGAAGGGACTCTCGAAGGGCCCTACTTCACCCGTTTCGATGCCGAACGCGAGGTGGCGCAATACATCACCCGCATGCGCCAGGCGGCAGGGTTGATGGCGCGCGTGGCGCAGTGACGGCGAGCTGACCGAACGCGAGTGCACAACCCCGGCCCGGTGCCGGGGTTTTGTTTTTCCCGCTGCGTTCAATTCCTGGGAGTCGCTCAGGACTCCTCGCTTTGCCCCAACCCATGCAGGCGCAGCTTGTTGGCGATGGTGGTGTGCGACACCCCCAGGCGCTTGCCCAGTTGCCGGCTGCTCGGGTGCTCGCGGTAGAGCCGCTCCAGCACCGCTCTCTCGAACCGACCGACGATGGCGTCCAACCCGCCCTCCAGGGAGAAGTCGCCCAACGGATGCGGCGCGCCGTAGTCCGGCAGGCGGATGTGTTCGGGGCGAATGGTGCCGCCTTCGCACAGCGAGACCGCCTGGAACAGCGCGTTTTCCAGCTGCCGCACGTTGCCCGGCCAGTGGTAGCGGCCGAGGCGGTCCAGCGCCTGGGGCGAGAGCTTGGGCAGAGCGCAACCGATCTGCCGGCTGGCCTGGTCGAGGAAGTGCTGCACCAGCGGTTCCAGGCCGTCCAGGCATTCGCGCAGCGGCGGAATGTGCAGCGACAGCACGTTGAGGCGGTGGTAGAGGTCCTGGCGGAACTCACCCTTGGTGCACAGCTCGGACAGATCCACCTGGGTCGCGCAGATCACCCGCACGTCCAGGTACACCTCCTCGTCACTGCCGACGCGGCGGAAGCAGCCATCCTGCAGGAAGCGCAGCAGCTTGGCCTGCAGGCGCGGGCTCATCTCGCCGACACCATCGAGGAACAGCGTGCCGCCCGCGGTGAGTTCCAGCAGGCCGAGCTTGCCTTCCGGGCGCGCGCCCTCGAAGGCGCCCGGGCCGTAGCCGAACAGCTCGGTCTCGGCCATGGATTCGGGCAGGCCGGCGCAGTTCAGCGCCATGAACGGCGACTGCCCGCGCGGGCTGGCCAGGTGACAGGCGCGGGCCAGCAGTTCCTTGCCGGTGCCGGTCTCGCCCTCGATCAGCAGCGGCGCATCCAGCGGCGCCATGCGGCGCGCCTCGCGCACCACGGCGGCCATCACCCGCGAGCTCTGGAAGATGCTGTCGAAGCCGCGCAACTCCAGGCGCCGCACGTTGTAGATGCGCTCGCCGACGCGGTCGGCGCGGTGCAACGTCAGCACGGCGCCGGCCAGCGCCTCGCTCTCGTCGTGTTCGGATTGCAGCGGCGCGATGTCCGCGAGGAACACATCGCCCTTCACCTTCACGCGCAGGCCGTTGATGCGTGCCTTGTTGGCTCGCACCAACTCCGGCAGGTCGAGGTCCTCGACGTAGCGCGACAGCGGAATCCCCGGCACTTCGTCGACCCGCGAGCCCAGCAGCTGCGCGGCGGCCCGATTGGCCGCGACGATCTGCCCGGCCATGTCGATGGACAGCACCGGGAACTCCAGCGCCGCCAGCAATGCGTTCAACTCCAGGTGGCGCCGTTCGCTGGGCATCAGGCCGACACGCTTGACGCCGAACACGCCGGGCACCGCTTCGAGCTTGGGCTTGAGCGACTGGAACTGCAGGTTGATCAGGTTCGGGCAGAGCAGGTAGATGGCGTTGCCCTGCTCGCCGCCGACTTCGCCGCGGTTGACGTTGATGCCGTAGTCGACCAGCAGGTTGAGGATGTCGCGCAGGATGCCGACGCGGTTCTGGCAGTGCACTTTGATGCGCATGGCGGGCCCGTGGTTGTCGTTGTGGTGGGCGCTCCGGCGCGGATTTTCGCAAGGCAGCCGGAAATTACCGTCAAGAATATGTGACACCAAGCCGCACCTTCAAGCCATGGCCGGATGCCTGCGCCGCTTTGCGTAATTTTTTCTTTACGGATTACAGCCCTGGCAGCCTGAAAACACCGCGAACAGGGGGCTGATTGGCGGCACGACTCGCGCTATCTGTTGGTCATCACAACAACAAGGCCTCGACGCCACAGTACCTATGAGGGCACCCATGAAGACAACGCAGTACGTGGCCCGCCAACCTGATGAAGATGGCTTTATCCACTACCCGGAAGCCGAGCACCAGGTCTGGAATACCCTGATCACCCGCCAGCTGAAAGTGATCGAGGGCCGCGCGTGCCAGCAGTACCTGGACGGCATCGAACAGCTCGGCCTGCCCCACGACCGCATCCCGCAACTGGGCGAAATCAACCGGGTGCTCCAGGCCACCACCGGCTGGCGCGTGGCGCGGGTGCCGGCGCTGATTCCCTTCCAGACCTTCTTCGAGCTGCTGGCCAGCCAGCAATTCCCCGTCGCCACTTTCATCCGCACCCCGGAAGAGCTGGACTACCTGCAGGAGCCGGACATCTTCCACGAGATCTTCGGCCACTGCCCGCTGCTGACCAACCCCTGGTTCGCCGAGTTCACCCACACCTACGGCAAGCTCGGCCTGGCCGCCAGCAAGGAAGAACGGGTGTACCTCGCCCGCCTCTACTGGATGACCATCGAGTTCGGCCTGCTGGACACCCCGCAAGGCCTGCGCATCTACGGCGGCGGCATCCTTTCGTCGCCCAGGGAGAGCGTCTACAGCCTCTCCGATGCGCCCGAGCACCAGGCCTTCGACCCGCTGGAATGCATGCGCACGCCGTACCGCATCGACATCCTGCAGCCCCTGTATTTCGTGCTGCCCGAGCTCAAGCGCCTGTTCGACCTGGCCCATGAGGACATCATGGCGCTGGTGCGCGAAGCCATGCGTCTGGGCCTGCACGCGCCGAAGTTTCCGCCGAAACAGGCCGCCTGATCCGCTGCAATCGATCCCATCTGTGCCTAGGATGAGACGTGCTCGCGAGCCTAAGATGGGTCGCGAGCGCACTCCTATGCCACCCCACGACAAGGAGAACCTTTCATGACCGCACTTACCCAAGCCCATTGCGAAGCCTGCCGCGCAGACGCCCCGAAGGTGTCCGACGAAGAACTGGCGGTGCTGATCAAGCAGATCCCGGACTGGAATATCGAGGTCCGCGACGATCACATGGAGCTGGAGCGGGTCTTCCTGTTCAAGAACTTCCGCCATGCCCTGGCCTTCACCAACGCGGTGGGCGCCATCGCCGAGGAAGAAGGCCACCACCCCGACCTGTTGACCCAGTGGGGCAAGGTCACCGTCACCTGGTGGAGCCACGAGCTGAAGGGCCTGCACCGCAACGATTTCATCATGGCCGCGCGCACCGACGAGCTGGCCGCGAAAGCAGAGGGACGCAAATGAGCCATTTCGCCAAGGTCACCCGCGTACCGGGCGACCCGATCCTGGGCCTGCTCGAAGCCTACCGGGCCGACCCCAACCCCGCGCGGCTCGACCTTGGCGTGGGCGTCTACAAGGACGCCCAGGGCCTCACGCCGATTCCCCGCGCGGTGAAGCTGGCCGAGCAGCGCCTGGTGGATAGCGAGACCACCAAGAGCTACGTCGGCAGCCACGGCGACGCGCTGTTCGCTGCACGCCTGTGCGAGCAGGTACTGGGCGTCACCTCGCCGCTGCTGGCCGATTCGCGTGCCGACGCCACGCAGACGCCCGGCGGTACCGGCGCCCTGCGCCTGGCGGCGGAGTTCATCGCGCATTGCCTGCCGGGGAAAAATATCTGGTTGAGCGACCCGACCTGGCCGATCCACGAGACCCTGTTCGCCGCCGCCGGCGTGCCGATCAAGCACTACCCCTACGTCGGCGCGGACAATCGTCTCGACGCGGAGGCCATGTTCGCCATGCTGGAGAAAATCCCGCAGGGCGACGTGGTGCTGCTGCACGCCTGCTGCCACAACCCCACCGGCTTCGACCTGGATCACGCGCAATGGCAGCGCGTGCTGGAGATCGTCCGTCGCCGCGAGTTGCTGCCGTTGCTGGACTTCGCCTACCAGGGCCTGGGCGATGGGCTGGAGGAGGACGCGTATTCCGTGCGCCTGCTGGCCGAGAGCCTGCCGGAAGTGCTGATCACCAGCTCCTGCTCGAAGAACTTCGGCCTCTACCGCGACCGCGTCGGCGCGCTGATCGTCTGCGCCGAGAACGCCGACAAGCTCACCGACATCCGCAGCCAACTGGCACTGTTCGCCCGCAACCTGTGGTCCACCCCACCGGCCCACGGCGCCGAAGTGGTCGCCACCATCCTCGGCGACCCGGAACTGAAGAACCTGTGGCTGGCAGAGCTGGACGCCATGCGCGGGCGCATCGCCGACCTGCGTATCGGCCTGGTGGAAGCCCTGCGCCCCCACGGGCTGGCGGAGCGCTTTGCGCACATCGCCATCCAGCGCGGCATGTTCTCCTATACCGGCCTGCAGGCCGAGCAGGTGCGCATCCTGCGCGAGGAGCACAGCATCTACCTGGTCAGCAGCGGTCGCGCGAACATCGCCGGGCTCGACGGCGAACGCCTCGACCACCTGGCAGCGGCCATCGCCCGCGTCTGCCGCTGACGACGAATTCTTCCCCCTCGACCGGCCTTTGAGCCGGTCTTTTTTTGCCTGGGCGCGGGAGTTGGCCCGCTTCTACGTAGTTTGGGAGTCCTCAGCGGGTACTTACCCTCTCCCTAACCCTCTCCCTGAAGGGAGAGGGGACTGAAATGGAGCAGGCTGACACCATGGCATCAGCCGGCACATACCGCTCCCTCTCCCTTCAGGGAGAGGGCTGGGGAGAGGGAAAAGCGTAGGCACGAGCTCACAGAAGAAGACAGTTGTTCCTGCAGGGAGACTCGGTCAATAGTCGTCGCGCTTGCGAAACGCCCAGCGCCCGGCCAGGCCGGTGAAGCTGGCTACCAGCACGACCAGAATCCAGAACCCCTCCGGGTCGCTGGAGAAGGGAATGCCGCCGACGTTCATGCCGAAGAAGCCGGCGATGATGTTGATCGGCAGCGCCAGCACCGTGACCACGGTGAGGGTGAACAGCGTGCGGTTGCTCTGCTCGTTGATCTTCGCGGCGATCTCTTCCTGCAGCAGCTTGATGCGTTCGCCCAGCGCGGTGAGGTCGTTGATCACCAGGGAGAACTCCTCGGTGGCCTCGCGCAGCACGCGCACGTCGTCTTCCTTCAGCCACAGCGGCGGGCGGTTGAGCAGGCGCATCAGCGAGCCCGGCTCCAGCGCCAGCAGGCGTTGCAGGCGCACCAACACCCGGCGCATGCCGCCCAGGTCGGCGCGGCTGGCGGAGAGGCGCGAGGACAGCAACTGGTCCTCGATGCGGTCGACGCTGATGCTGGTCTCGCGGACGATGCGGGTGAGGATTTCGCCCTGGTCGCGCAGCAGGTGGACCAGCAGCTCCAGCGGCGAGTTGAAGCTTTCGCCGTGCTTCACCGAGGAGCGCAGCGTATCCACCGAACGCAGCGGCTGCGCACGGGCAGTCACCAGCAGGCGACCACGGGCGCAGACCCACAGCGTGGCGACGTCCGAGGACATGCGGCTGCTGAAGTCGAACACCACGTCGTTGACCACCGCCAGCAACGCGCCGTCCACATGCTCGATGCGGGTGGAGCGCGAACCTTCGCGCAGGGTCTCGAAGAAGTAGTCGGGCAGTTCCAGGTGCGACTTCATCCAGCGCTCGCAGGCCGCGTGCGCCAGGTTCAGGTGCAGCCAGAGGAACTCATCCGTCGCCCGCGGCTCCTGCAGGCGCTGCAGCGCGGTAGGCGAGTCGATTTCCAGGCCGGGCTGGCCGGGACGAAAGCTGAAGCCATAGAGCAGGCCGAACAGGTCGGAATCCTGATGGCTCTGAACGATGCTGTGGTTCATGTCTCTCCGCGCGCGCAGCCTGTAGGAGCGAGCTTGCTCGCTCCTACAAAAAAGCGAATCCGTGTGTGCCGGTAGTACCAGAACCCAGTGAACGGCAGATGACAGCTGCGTGTCAGCCAAACAATCCGGCCACGGTGCGCTCGCCCAGCGCCGGGCCGATGCTCATGCCGACGCCGGTGTGCATCAGCACGGCGGTGATGCCGTCGGCGGCCTGCAGCACGGAGAACGGCCCCGGCCCGCGCGAGCCGTAGACGCCCTGCCAGCGCTCGACCACCTCCACATGCATGCCCAGGGTGTCCTCGGCCAGCTCCAGCATGAGTCTGTCCACTGCCTCGGCATTGAACGGCGCGGCGTCGCTGCCGTAATGGTGGGAGTCGCCGATGATCAGCTCGCCATGGGGCGTCGGGCTGACCAGCAGGTGGATGCCCTGCTCTTCCAGTTCCGGCGTCTCGCGGCGAATCTGCTCGCGCACCGCGTCGGCCTCGGGCAGGTCGGAGAAGGCACCGTAATGCACGCAACTCAGGCCGGTGAGGATCGAGTGGGCGAGGCCGAAATCGACCTGCGGGCGGGCGCGCAGCATCTGCAGGCGGCACACCTGCGGCTCCAGCGGCGCGATGACCTCGGCCAGCAGCGTCTGGTAGTCGTGGCCGGAGCAGACGATCACCTGCCCGGCGGTGAAGCTGCCCGCCGTGGTGCGCAGCACGCCGCTGTCGACGTCACGCACGAGGGTGGAGAAATGGAACTGCACGCCGTGCTCGCGGCGCAGGTAATCGATCAGGCTCGGCAGCGCTTCGCGGGAGTACAACTGCTGGTCGTCGAAGCCGAGCAGCGCGGCACGGTGATGGCGGAAGTGCCCCTGGTAGAGGTCGTTCAGCTCGCTGCCGCGCAGCAGGCCCACTCGGTAGTCCAGCGCCTTCGCGCGGCCGGCGCAGAAGGCTTCCAGCAGATGCTCCTCGGCCTCGGTGCGAGCGAACAGCAACGAACCGTTGCGCCGCAGGGAGAACCCGGCGCCTTCCGCCCATTGCCCCCAGATCGGCCGGCTGGCTCGTGCCAAGTCGGACATCACGCCCGGCGGCTGGCCGGTGACCAGCGCCTGGCCGAAGTTGCGTATCGAGGCGCCCAGGGGTGTGGCGGTGCGTTCGAAGACACGCACGGAAAGCCCGCGGCGGGCGGCGGCGTAGGCGTGGGAAAGGCCGAGGATACCGGCGCCGACGATGGCGACGTCGCAGTGGGTGTGGCTCATGGGGGTATTTCCTGCGTGGCGAAGAGCCCCTCTCCCCCGCCCTCTCCCTGAAGGGAGAGGGAACTCTCCTCTGCGAAGAGAAACCCTGAGTTCATCCTGAAACCATCAAAGGCACAGGCAGACGCTGAAACCGAACCAACACACCGAACAGCCCCCTCTCCCGTCAGGGAGAGGGTTGGGGAGAGGGAGCCATCGGTGTCAAACCTTACTTCTGCGCAACCTTCTCCGACTTGCCGTCATAGCGCTTGCGCCACTCGGCGAGGATCTCGTCGCGGTTCTTCGAAGCCCAGGCGAAGTCGTTCTTGATCAGGCGCTGCTCGTAGTCGGCCGGCAGTTCGGTCTGCGGCTTGGCGATGCCCGGTTGGGCCAGCACGGCGAAGTTTTCCTTGTACAGCTCCATGGCTTTCGGGCTGGCGGAGAAGTCGGCGAGTTTCTTCGCGGCGGCTTCATGCTGGGTGCCCTTGACGATACCGGTGGCTTCGATTTCCCAGCCCAGGCCTTCCTTCGGCAGGACGATGTCCAGCGGCGCGCCCTGGCGCTTGAGCTGCACGGCCGGGTACTCGAAGGAGATGCCGATCGGGAACTCGCCGGCGGCGGCCAGTTTGCACGGCTTGGAGCCGGAGTGGACGTACTGGCCAATGTTCTCGTGCAGGGCGTCCATGTAGGCCCAGCCCTGCTTCTCGCCGAAGGTCTGCAGCCAGGCGGAAACGTCGAGGAAGCCGGTGCCGGAGGATGCCGGGTTCGGCATGACGATCTTGCCCTTGTATTCCGGCTTGGTCAGGTCCTGCCAGCTCACCGGTTTCTCCAGGCCCAGTTTCTCGGCCTCGACGGTGTTGAAGCAGATGGTGGCGGCCCAGACATCCATGCCGACCCACGCCGGCGGGTTGGCCGGGTCGCGGTAGTTCTTGCCGATGGCGTCCAGGTGCTTGGGCGCGTACTTCTCCAGCATGCCCTGCGCATCGAGGATGGCCAGGCTGGAAGCCGCCAGGCCCCAGACGGCGTCGGCCTGCGGACGGTCCTTCTCGGCCAGCAGCTTGGCGGTGACGATGCCGGTGGAATCACGTACCCACTTGATCTTGATGTCCGGGTTCTCGGCTTCGAAGGCCTGCTTGTAGGCGGTCAGCTGTTCCGGTTCCAGGGCGGTGTAGACGGTCAGTTCGGTGTCGGCGGCGTGGACCTGTGCGGCGAAACCGGCAACCACGGCGGCGGCGAGGGCGAGACGTTTGAACATGTGGAGCTCCTTGGCAGTGTTTTTCCCCGCGCGGGGCGGGTGTTGTCAGGGGTTGAGCCCTCGCCGAAACGGGGGCGACAGCGTCCAGCGGTGTTACGGGTTTCTCCAGGCCTGGGAGCGGCGCAGCAGGCCGTGCGAGGCGCCGGCCAGCAGCAGCGACACAGCCGCGGAGGTGAGCAGGATCAGGGTGGACATGGCGGCGGCGGCGCCGACGTTGCCGGAGTCGTCCATGTTCAGCACGGCGACGGCGGCGAGGATGGTGTCCGGGTTGTAGAGGAAGATCGCCGCCGAGACCGTGGTCATCGCCGAGACGAACAGGTAGCGGGTGATGTCCAGCAGCGCCGGCAGGCAGATCGGCACGGTGACGCGCAGGTAGTGGCGCCACAGCGGCATCTTCAGCGACAGCGCGGCCGCCTCGAACTCGCCGTCGAGCTGGCGCAGCGCGGCGGTGGCGGTCATCTGCGCGGTGGTCAGGTAGTGGGCGATGGTGCACACCACCAGCAGCGCCATGCTGCCGTAGAACACATGCAGCGGGTTGCCCGGCAGGTTGAAGAAGAACACGTAGCCCAGGCCCAGCACGAGGCCCGGCACGGCCATCGGCACGAAGCAGAGCATGCGCAGCAGCTGGCTCAGCCAGCGCTGCTCGCGGGTCTTCTCGATCAGGTAGGCGCCGGTGAAGATCAGCGCGCTGCCGATGATCGCGGTGCACACGGCCATGGTCAGGCTGTTGCGATAGGCCAGCCAGCCGCCGCCGGCAGTGGTGTTGAAGTCGTAGTGGTTCAGCGACAGCGAGAGGTTATAGGGCCAGAACTTCACCAGCGAGGAGTACACGGCCATGCCCAGCACGCCCAGCAATACCATGCTGATCAGCACGACGATGGCGAGGAAGGCGGCATCGCGGCGACGCGAGGGTTTCGGGTGATAGACCTGCGCGCGGCCGCTCATGGCGTCGCCCTGGCGACGGCGCAGCCAGGTATCCACCGCAAAGCTGAGCAGCGCCGGCAGCAGGAGGATCATGCCGATCTGCGCGCCACGGCCGAACTGTTGCTGGCCGACCACCGCCTTGTAGGCTTCCAGCGCCAGCACCTGATAATCGCCGCCCACCACGACCGGCACGCCGAAGTCGGTGATGGTCAGGGTGAACACCAGGCAGAAGGCGGCGAACACGCCCTGCCGCGAAGCCGGCCAGGTGATGCTGCGGAAGGCCTTCCACGGACCGGCGCCCATGCTGGAGGCGGCATCGAACAGGCGCGCGTCGGCCAACGACAGCGCGGACAACAGGATCATCAACGCATGGGGGAAGGTGTAGATCGCCTCGCCGAGGACGATGCCCCAGAAGCCGTAGATGTTGTCCGACAGCAGGTGGCGCAGCAGGCCCTGGTTGCCGAACAGGTAGATCAGCGCGATACCCGGCAGCATCGAAGGCGCCAGCAGCGGCAGCAGGGAAATCCCGCGCCACAGGCCCTTGGCCGGGATCAGCGTGCGTTGCAGCGCATAGGCGAACAGGTAGGCCGCCGGCACGACGATGCACGCCACGCTCACCGAGACCTTCAGGCTGTTGCCCAGCAGCCAGTGGAAGTTGTCGCTGCGCAGCAGCTCGCCCATGGCCGCCAGGCCGCCGCCCTGCCCCGCCTCGCCGCTGAAGCCGCGCCAGAAGATGGCCAGCAGCGGCATCAGCACCGCCAGGATGAGCAGGACCAGCAGCAGGACCTTGCCGCCCCCGACGAACAGGCGATCACCCAGATCGCCACGAACCTTGCCGACGGACAGCGTCGGGCTGTGCTTCACCACGGCTTCCATTTCAGGCGAACACCTGCAGGCTGCGCGGCGGTAGTGACACCCAGATATCCGGAGTGCCCAGGCGCGGCATGTCCTCCGGCGCCAGCTCGGCGAGCAGCGCATGGCCCGGCAGTTGCTCCAGCTCGAAGCTCATGCGGCAGCGGTTGCCGAGGAAGGTGATCTCGCGGATCTGCGCGCGGAACAGGTTTTCCTGGTGCACCGCCGGGTTCACGCTGATCGCTTCCGGGCGGCAGAACAGCCGGCCCGAGGCGCTTTGCGCCTGGCTGTGCAGGCGCAGGTTGAGGCTGCCGACGCGAGCATGACCATCACTGCCGCGCTCGAAGGGCAGCCAGTTGCCCTGGCCGACGAACTCGGCGACGAAGGGCGTGCTCGGCGTGCTGTAGATTTCCTGGGCGGTGCCGTACTGCTCGATGCGCCCGTGGTTCATCACCGCGATGCGGTCGGCCATCAGCATGGCTTCGTCCTGGTTGTGGGTAACCATCACGGTGGTGATGCCCAGGCTCTTCTGCAGCTGGCGCAGCTCGCCGCACAGGTGTTCGCGGACACGGGCGTCGAGCGCCGACATCGGCTCGTCGAGCAGCAGCAGCGACGGACTCGGCGCCAGCGCGCGGGCCATGGCGACGCGTTGCTGCTGGCCGCCGGAGAGCTGGCCGGGGTACTTCTTCTCGCTGCCGGTCAGGCCGACCAGTTCGAGCATCTCGGCGACGCGGCGGCGGGCTTCTTCCTTGGCTGCATTGGTCAGGCCATAGGCAATGTTCTGTTCCACCGTGAGGTTGGGGAACAGCGCGTAGGACTGGAACAGGATGCCGTAGTCCCGCGCCTGCGGCGGCAGGTTCGACACGTCGCGCTCGCCCAGGTGCAGGCTGCCGTCATCCTGTTGCTCCAGGCCGGCGATGCAGCGCAGCAGCGTGGTCTTGCCGCAACCGGAGGGACCGAGCAGACAGACCAGCTCACCGGCCTTGACGTCCAGCGACACGCCGTCGAGAGCGACGAACTGGCCGAAACGCTTGCGGATGCGGCGCACGCTGAGCGGTGTGCCGGCGATGGTGGGATGCATGGCGGTACCTCGTTTTCTTGTGGTCCACGCTGCGGGTGCCGCGGCGTGAAGGAACGAGGTCCATGCTAGGGACGGATTGCGACGGCACTATTTCCAAAGGGCCAAGTGCGCCGATAGATCCATAGGCAGATTTTGGTACAGGGGCGAAAAAATTTTGGAAGTGGCGGCGTTGAACGGCTCGTCCTTCGTCCTGCAGGAGCAGACATGAAAAACCCCCGGCGTCGCCGCCGGGGGTTCTCCTGGGCCTCGTCCCGCTTGCGTGGAGCGGTCGCTGCCGATCAGCCAGCGGCGCAGGCCGCTGGCCGTCTTGCCTGGATCAGCGTACCGCCTCGAACAGGCCGGTGGCGCCCATGCCGCCGCCCACGCACATGGTGACGATGCCGTAGCGCAGGTTGCGCCGCTGCAGTTCGCGCACCAGGTGGCCGACCTGCCGGGAGCCGGTCATGCCGAACGGGTGGCCGATGGAGATGGAGCCGCCGTTGACGTTGTACTTCTCGTTGTCGATGCCCAGGCGATCGCGGGCATACAGGCACTGGGAAGCGAAGGCTTCGTTAAGCTCCCAGAGGTCGATGTCGGCGACCTGCAGGCCCTTGGCCTTGAGCAGTTTCGGTACCGAGAACACCGGGCCGATGCCCATTTCGTCCGGCTCGCAGCCGGCGACGGTGAAGCCACGGAAGAAGGCCTTGGGCTTGAGGCCCAGTTCCAGCGCCTTTTCCAGGGTCATGATCAGGGTCATCGAGGCGCCGTCGGAGAGTTGCGAGGCGTTGCCGGCGGTGACCGAGCCATCCTCGGCGAATACCGGCTTGAGGGAGTTCAGGCCCTCGAGGGTGGTTTCCGGGCGGTTGCAGTCGTCGCGATCCACCACGGCGTCGAGCACCTTCTTCTCGCCGGTGGCCTTGTCTTCCACCAGGTACTTCACGCTCATGGGCACGATTTCGTCGTCGAACAGGCCTTCGGCCTGGGCCCGTGCGGTGCGCTGCTGGCTCTGCAGCGAGTACAGGTCCTGCGCCTCGCGGGTGACGTTGTAGCGGCGGGCGACGATCTCGGCGGTCTGCCCCATGGGGTAGTAGATGCCGGGGAAGTCCGACTCCAGGCGCGGGTTGACGAAGTTGTCACGGTTCATCTTGCCCGCGGTCAGGCTGATGGACTCGACGCCGCCGGCCACCAGGATGTCGCTGCAGCCGGAGGCCACCTGGTTGGCGGCAATGGCGATGGCCTGCAGGCCCGAGGAGCAGTAGCGGTTGAGGGTCATGCCGGCGACGTGGGTGCCCAGGCGCGACAGTACCGCGGCATTGCGGCCGATGTTGTGGCCCTGGGCGCCTTCGTTGGAGCCGGCGCCGACCACGCAGTCGTCCACCAGCAGCGGATCGAGGTTGTTGCGCGCCAGCAGCGCGTCGATGCAATGGGCGACCATGTCGTCCGGACGGGTCATGTTGAATTTGCCACGGAAGGACTTGGCCAGGCCGGTACGGACGCTGTCGACGATCACCACTTCGCGCATGGGAAACCTCGTTGCTTGTTGTTGGACTGAGGAAGGTGTGCGTGGAGCATAAGCGCCACTGACGGAGCACCGCGACGATCATTCACCAGCCGTATAGCCGTGCCCCCACCCTCGTTGGGCAGGCACGAACGAAACCGCCGCCCGGAGGCGGCGGTTTCGACCGGTATTGCGCCGGTCAGACGGTGTCGGTCTTGATCGCGTGGTCACCCAGCAGGCCGTTGAGCACGGTGTGGGTATCTCCCGCCGAGAGCACGCCGCTGCCGGCGTGGCCCGCGTACTTGGCGGAGAGATCGACGTTGGCCAGGTCGATGGTCTGGGTCGCGGCGCCGCCACTGGTGGGGCTGACGGCGATGCTGGTGGTGCCCGAGTTGACCGAGAAGGACAGGTAGTGGGACAGCGAATCGGCGGTGGGCAACGCGCCCTGCAGCAGGTCGGCGAGGTTCAGCGAATCCCCTTCGGCGATGCTGAAGTCCTTGATCACGTCGTGCCCGGTATCGCCCGACTTCCAGATGAACTCGTCCGCGCCGGTACCGCCGTACATGATGTCGTCGCCGGGGCCACCGATCAGCTTGTCGTTGCCGCCCTGGCCGAACATCAGGTCATTGCCGGCGCCGCCCTCGAGGATGTCGTTGCCACCGCGGGTATCGCCGGCGACGTTGAACTGGTCCGCGTGCTGGACGATGTAGTTGGTGACCTGCGCGACCGTTGGCGCGCTGCCGTTGGTGGCGGTCAGGTAGTCCACCAGCGCCTGGTAGCCCTGTCCGTTGTGCGATCCGGCGGCATGCCCGGCCCAGGCCAGCGCATCGGTGTTGATGACGTCACCGAAGATGATGTCATTGCCCGAGCCACCGACCAGGTGGTCGTTGCCCACGGTGACCGGCGTGCTGGTGCTGAAGCCTTCCTGCAGCGCCGCCTGCAATTGCTCGGCGGTGTTGATGATCTGCGGCTCGCCGACGCTGGCGTTGATGGTCTTGCCATCCAGGGTGACCGAGCCGGTGCCCGTGGTGTCGGTGTTGTCGAAGAACTTTAGGTAATTGCTGTTGATGCCGTTGCCGATACCGATGGCATTGACGTCCACCGCGTTGTCGCCCGTGAGCGCCCCGGCGTGGTGAAGCATGTCATTGCCCGACACCAGTGCATTGTTCATGTCGCCGTAGTTGGTGATGTTGCCCGAGCTGGAGTCGCTGTTGGAAACGGTCGGGTTGCCGTCGGTGAGGAAGAACGCCAGGTTGATGTAGCCATGGGCCGCATCGGCATGGTTGGTCGTCACCTGGGTGTTGAACCACTGCGAGGCCGCTTTCATCGCGTCATCGTAGTTGGTCGCACCGCTGGCACTCAGAGCGTTGATGGCGGCGATCAGCGCGGTCACGTTAGCGGCGCTCAGGCCATTGAAAGTGGTGACGTGGGAGTTGTCGCTGAACGACACCAGGCTCACGTTGATCACCCCGTCGTGTCCCTTGATGGTGTTGACCAGGTTGATCAGTGCGTTCTTCGCCAGGGCCATGCGCGACATGTTGCTGCCCGACGGGTCGGCCATGCTGCCGGAGGTATCGACGATCAGCGAGATGTTGTAGTTCTTGCCCGGCTGGGTGTAGACCGAGACCCCGCCGGCATCGCCGATCAGCACGTCGTTGCCGCCGCTGCCGTTGATCTGCCCGGCCTTGTCCGCATCCAGCGGGCTGGGGACGGTGTGCAGGACGGTCGAGCCATCCACGTCGCCGCTGTTGCTGCCCACCACCAGGATCGGCTGGCCGTACTTCAGGCAGATGTTGAGGTTGGCCGACGCAGTGTCGCCGTCGCCATCGACGATGGTGTACTTGAAGACCTCGCTGATCTGCCCGCTTTCCGGGAACGCCACGCCGGCCTTGGAGGCGTAGCTGTAGTCGCCGGCCTGGTGGCCGGTCACGTCCTTGAGGTAGACGGTGAGCGTGCCGTTGGCCGTCTGGATGGTCAGCAGGCCGCTGCTGGCGTTGTAGCTACCGGTCGCGGTGGTGGCGTTGGGGTTCTCGTTGGTGAGGTTGCCCGCGGCATCCACCGCGAACTTCTCGCCGCCGAACTCGACCTGGGTGATGCGCACGGTGCCATCGGCGCTGACCGGCAGGTCGTTGGCCAGCAGGTTGCCGCTCACCGAGTCGATGGTCACCAGGTTCTGCAGGGTGGCCGTCAGGTCGCTGGGCTTGGTGACGATGATCGGATCGCCAGTGTTGGTCACGCCCTTGAGGTCGACATCGGTGATCGAGGCTCCCAGACCGACGGCGTAGGCATCCACATGGTTGGTGGCGTCATTGCCGTCGCCGTCCGGGTTGGCCAGGAAGGCCTTCCACTGGGTGATTGCCGAGTTGGTGTTGCCGGTGGTCGGCTCGCCATCGGAGATGAAGTACACCCGGTTGATCGCCGCCGGATCATGGCCGCTGACGGTGATGTCGGAGGTGACATTGGTCCTGGCCAGGTCCAGGGCAGCCTGGTAGTTGGTCTCGCCGTCGGCGCTGAGGCCATTGATCTTGTTCACCAGCGCCGTGTACTGCGCGTCGGAAGTGCCGGTGAAGTTGAAGTCGCCCAGGTCCTTGGCAGTGGCCGCGAAGCTCAGCAGCGATACATGGATGGCAATCCCCATGGCCGCATACTGCTGCACCAGGTTGACCAGGGCCGCCTTGGCGTTGGTCAGCTTGTCGCCGGCCATGCTGCCGGAAACGTCGACCACCAGGGTCAGGTTCACCGCTGGCGGCGCCTGCTGCACCAGGCAGCGCGGCGAGTCGTCCACCGCGGTCGGGCCGTCGTCGAGGAAGCTGAGCTTGCTGCCTAGGTCGATGCTCGCTGATTTCGTGTCGCCGTCACCGTCGGTCACGGTGGCGACCAGGCCGATCTTGCCGCTGGCCAGGCTCAGCGAATCGTTCGGGTCGCTGGCGTTGGGGTGCTTGAGCGCCAGTTGCTGGTCGAGCTTGACCACACCGGTGCCGCTGTCGAGCGTCAGGGTGAAGGCGGTCGCGCCACTGGCAGTGCCGACGTGGCCTTCCACCACGGTGGCGCTGACCTTGACCAGCACGATGTTCTGCCCGGCGGTGGTCTGCAGGCCGCTCTGGGTGCCCGTGGTCGCGCTCAGGCTGTAAGTCGTGCTGCCGCCGTCAGCGCCGGCATTGGCGGTGAAGGCCGTGCTGAAGTTGGCGGTGGCATCGACGTTCAGGTGCGTTTCATCGACGGTCAGGGTCGGCGCCGCAGCGGCATTGGCGGTGATGCTCGGGCCGTCGTCATGGAAGCTGAGCTTGCTGCCCAGGTCCAGGCTGGCGGACTTCGAATCGCCATCGCCATCGGTGATGGTGGCGGTCAGGCTGATCTTGCCGTCGGCGATGCTCAGCGTATCATCGGGGTTGCTGGCGTCGGCATGCTTGAGCGCCATCTGCTGGTCGAGGGTCACGCTGCCGTTGTTCAGCGTCAGCGTGAAGGCAACGGCGCCGTTGGCTCCGCCCACTCGACCGACGACACCATTGCCCTCGTTGTACAGGTAGATCTTGTCGCCGCTGGTGACGCGCAGGCCGCTGTCGCTGCCATCCTGCGCCGCGACCACCTTGTACACCAGCGAGCCCGCACCGTCGGCGCCATAGCTGCTGGTGAACAGACTGGTGATGTTGGCGCTGGCGTCGATACCCAGGTTGGTCTCGTCCACCACCAGAGCCGGTGCACCTTGCGCACTGGCAGTGATCCTCGGGCCGTCGTCATGGAAGCTCAGCTGGCTGCCCAGTTCGACACTGGCGCTGTGGGAGTCGCCATCGCCGTCGGTGATGGTGGCCGTCAGGCTGATCTTGCCGCTGGCGATGCTCAGCGGGTCATCCGGGTTATTGCCATCGGGATGCTTGAGCGCCAGTTGCTGGTCGAGAGTGACAGTGCCGTTGTTCACCGTCAGCGTGAAGGCGACCGCCCCACTCTGCCCGCCGACCCGGCCGACCACGCCATTGCCTTCGTTGTACAGGTAGATCTTGTCGCCATTGGTGACGCGCAGGCCGCTGTCGCTGCCATCCTGCGCCGCGACCACCTTGTACACCAGCGAACCCGCGCCATCGGCGCCGTAGTGGCTGGTGAACAGGCTGCTGACGCTGGCGCTGGCATTGGCGCCCAGGTTGCTCTCGTCCACCACCAGGGCAGGGCCATCGGCCTGGTTGGCCACGATGCTCGGCCCGTCGTCGTGGAACACCAGCTTGCTGCCCAGATCGATGGAGGCGCTGTCGCTGTCGCCATCCTTGTCGGTGATGGTGGCGGTCAGGGTGATCTTGCCGCTGGCGATGCTCAGGGCTTCATCGTCGTTGTGGGCATCGGGATGGATGAAGGCGACACGCTGGTCCAGCGTGAGCGCACCGCCATCGGGACGCACCACGAAGGCGATGGCGCCAGTGCCCTCGACCTTGCCCACCACGCCGTTGCCGTCGTTGAACAGCAGGATGCGCGCGCCGCCGGCGGTTTCGCGCAGGCCGCTGTCGGTGCCGTCCACGGTGCTGACCTTGTACGTGACCGACCCGGCGCCGTCAGCGCCGAAGCTGGCGGTGAACAGTTCCGACACCAGCGGCGCTTCGACCCGCGCGTCACTGGCGAGGTTGCTTTCGTCCACTTCCAGGCGGATGTCGGCATCGGTGCACGGCTGGATGCTGGGACCATCGTCGAGGAAGGTCAGCTTGCCGCCCAGGTCGATGCTGGCCGATGCATGATCGCCGTCGCCATCGGTGATGGTCGCGGTGAGGGTGATCTTGTCGGCGCCGATGCTCAGCGGATCATTGGCATCGGTGGTCACCGGGTGTACCAGCGCCCGTTGCTGGTCGAGGGTAATCACCCCGTTGTGCTGGTTCACGCTGAAGGCCACCAGGTTGGTGCCCTCCACGCGCCCTTCGACACCATTGGCGGTGTTGTAGAGGAAGATCTTCCCGCCCGTGGCGGTGTCCTTCAGGCCGCTGTCGGTGCCGTCGGTGGTGGTGACCTTGTAGGTGATGCCGCCGGCGCCATCGGCGCCGAAGTGGCCGGTGAACAGTGCCGCGACATCACCCGCCGAAGCCTGCGCGTCGACACCCAGTTTGGTCTCGTCCACGGTCAGCTGGATATCGGCGTCGGTGCACGGCTCGATGCGCGGACCGTCGTCGTAGAACACCATCTTGCTGCCCAGGTCGACATGGGCCGAAGCCTTGTCGCCGTCACCATCGGTGATGGTGGCGGTCAGGGTGATCTTGCCGCTTTCCAGGCGCAGCGGATCATCGGCGTCGTTGGTGTCCGGATGCTTGAGCGCCAGGCGCTGGTCGAGCATGAGCGCGCCCTGGTCTTCGCTGACCACGAAGGCGATCGCGCCGCTGCCCTGGACCTTGCCGACCACGGTGCCGTCGACGTTGTACAGCAGGATGGATTCGCCCTGGGTGGTCTTCAGGCCACTGTCGGTGCCATCCACCGTGCTGACCTTGTAGGTGATGCTGCCCGGACCGTCGGCGCCGAAGTGCGTCTCGAACAGCAGCGAGACCAGGCTGGACTCGACGCGGGCGTCGTTGGAGAGGTCGGATTCGTCCACTTCCAGGCTGATGTCGTAGATGCTCGACGGGGCAATGCTCGGGCCGTCATCGAGGAAGGTCAGCTTGCTGCCCAGGTCGACATGGGCACTGGCACTGTCGCCGTCCTTGTCGGTGATGGTCGCTGTCAGGGTGACCTGGCCGCTGAGGTTGAGCGCATCGTTGGCGTCACTGGTATCGGGGTGCGCCAGGGCGCGCAACTGCTCCAGGGTGACCTTGCCGTCGCCGTCGATGGACACGCGGAAGGCCACGGTATTGGTGCCCTCGAGGCGCCCCTCGATGCCGTTGGCGGTGTTGTAGAGGAATACCCGGCTACCGGTCGCGGTGTCCTTCAGACCGGTATCGGTGTTGTCGGCCCCGGCCAGCTTATAGGTGATCTCGCCGGCGCCGTCCGCACCGAAGTGGGTGGTGAAGAGATCGGCGACCGAAGCGCTGCTGGTGTCCGGCACGCCCAGGTGGGTTTCGTCCACGCTGAGCTTGATRTCGGCGTCYTSGCACGGSGTGATGCTCGGGCCGTCGTCGAGGAAGGTCAGCTTGCCGCTCAGGTCGATGTGGGCCTGGGCACTGTCGCCGTCCTTGTCGGTGATGGTCGCCGTCAGGGTGACGCTGTTCGCGTCGAGGCTGACGCCATCGTTCGCRTCGCTGGTGTTCGGRTGAACCACCGCGCGYACCTGGTCCAGCGTGACCTTGCCGTCCGCGCCAAGGGTYACGCGGAAGGCCACGTCGGCACTGCTGCCGACCCGCCCTTCCACGCCATTGGCGGTGTTGTAGAGGAAKATCTTCTCGCCCGTGGCGGTATCGGTCAGGCCRCTGTCCTTGCCGTCCTCGGTCGTCAGCTTGTAGGTGATAGCGCCYGCRCCGTCRGCGCCGAARTGGGAGGTGAACAGGTCGGACACGGTGATCGAGCTGGTGTCGYTCACGCCCAGGTGGGTTTCGTCCACGGTSAGCTTGATATCGGCGTCCTGGCACGGGGTGATGCTCGGGCCGTCGTCGAGGAAGGTCAGCTTGCCGCTCAGGTCGATGTGGGCCTGGGCACTGTCGCCGTCCTTG
>NZ_MACM02000182.1:0-449 GCF_001675465.2 Pseudomonas sp. AU12215 | reverse complement strand
CGAGGCCGGCTTTTGGGAGCTGCACGGCTATCACATCTACGGCGATCCGTGGCGCGAACAACGATACACACATGACTGAAAACGAAGCGCAAGTCCGTTCGTGGCAATCATGCGTGATCGACGACATCATCCAGCAAACACCGAGTATCAAGAGCTTCTTCCTTCGGTTGAGCAAGCCGTTCGCGCACACCGCAGGTCAGCACGTCGATATCCGGCTGACCGCGCCCGACGGCTACAGTGCAATGCGCAGCTACTCGATCGCGTCATCGGCAGTTTCGACCCCGATCGTCGAGATAGCTATCGAGCGCATGCCGGATGCCGAAGTTTCGCCGTTTTTTCACGACATCGCGGCGATTGGTGACGAAATCGAAGTTCGCGGTCCGCTCGGTGGCCATTTCCTTTGGCCTGAGCCTGCCATAGATCCGGTTCTGTTGATCGGGRGAGGCTCC
>NZ_MACM02000181.1:0-36926 GCF_001675465.2 Pseudomonas sp. AU12215 | reverse complement strand
GCATCCGGCGGCCTTCTGGACGCTGAGAAAATCCACCGGCAGTTTATTGCCATCACTTGCTGCGTTTTTACACGGCCTGGGCCGATTGCTGCCGCTCCAAAGAGGTGGGAAATCATCCTATATCTCAGGTTAACGCACCCTAAAAAGGCCGCTGCAAGTTTTCAGTATGCGGCGGCCTAGATTTGATTGCATCACTCGTAGGGTTTTCAGTTGAATATAATCTATTGCCGGGGGGTTATCCGGGATTCGTAATGTTCGTTCATTTTCTCGTGGCGTGAACTTCGTAATCTCGAAAGTCTTTGCGACTTTTTATTCTCTGCCTTTTCTTTCTTGAGTTGCTTGTTGTAGAGTTTATCTTTCAGTATGTTTGTGCAGTAGCGCTCATATAAGGACTTGATGGCGGAAACGCTTTGTGGTGATACTTTAGTGTTGTTTTCGATTGATGATATGTCAATGGCGCTTCCGAAAGGCCACACGTTCTCCAGAAAATTATCCGTAGTTCTGCACTTATATGCTGTGTGATAGTTTTTGTAGCCAAGGCTTCTTGAGATTATGTCGTGTGCCTGCGAGCAGGTTATGCTTCCATCACATGTTTTTGCGAGATTTTTTATTATCTTTGCATATCTTTTTAATTGGCCGGTATAAAGGCCGGTGCTGCATCCAATGATAATAAGTACGTCGGATATTCTATCTTCGCGTAAGATATAGCTGTCTTCAGCCGTCCAGCCAGAAAGATTGTTGGCTGCGAGAAAGGCGCTGAGGTGCTCGCCCAAATGTCTTGCTGCATGTCTGGCTGTCAGTTGTTTTGGGTTCTTTTGGGGGGGCAGTTCCTGGGCGGTTGCCATATGTGTTTCCCTCCAGAGGCGATGAGCTTGGAGTTAGTCCACCATGACCGATAAATGGCTCCCCTTAGGGGCTGACGATTTTTCCCTGCCGTCGCTGGAATGCTAGGCCAACCCGAAGTGGTTAGCAATTTTGATCGCACGCTTGGTGTGGCTGTATCGAGTTAGCAGTCATGTGGCTTTGGCCTAGCGTCGAACGGGAAATGCAATTAAGAGAGTGGGTGGCGGTGTATTTGCCTCGACAGCTTTGATGTCAATCCAATATTAACTATAAAAAAGGGCCGGTACGCATTGCGCACCGGCCCTTGGACTGCTCCTCGTCAGTATCATCCCTGATGGATTCGAGGTCTTTGCTTGTCACACTCCGAACTAAATTGGTGCGTTTTTCTCGACTTGAAGTGAAATGGTTTTACTTCTTAGTGAAAAATGACGACTACTTCCGTCAGTCCCAGCTCAGCGCGCCGCCGGTCTGGTACTCGATCACGCGGGTCTCGAAGAAGTTCTTTTCCTTCTTCAGGTCCATGATTTCGCTCATCCACGGGAACGGGTTGCTGGTGCCCGGGTATTCCTCTTTGAGGCCGATCTGGGTCAGGCGGCGGTTGGCGATGAACTTGAGGTAGTCCTCCATCATCGCCGCGTTCATGCCCAGTACGCCGCGCGGCATGGTGTCGCGTGCGTATTCGATCTCCAGCTGGGTGCCCTGGAGGATCATCTGGGTAGCCTCGTCCTTCATCTGGGCATCCCACAGGTGCGGGTTTTCGATCTTGATCTGGTTGATCACGTCGATGCCGAAGTTCAGGTGCATGGATTCGTCGCGCAGGATGTACTGGAACTGCTCGGCGGTGCCGGTCATCTTGTTGCGGCGACCCATGGAGAGGATCTGGGTGAAGCCGCAGTAGAAGAAGATGCCTTCCAGGACGCAGTAGTAGGCGATCAGGTTGCGCAGGAACTGGCGGTCGGTTTCCGGGGTGCCGGTCTGGAACTGCGGATCGGAGATCGAGCGGGTGTACTTCAGGCCCCAGGAGGCTTTCTTCGCGACCGAAGGAATCTCGTGGTACATGTTGAAGATTTCGCCTTCATCCATGCCCAGGGATTCGATGCAGTACTGGTAGGCGTGGGTGTGGATCGCTTCCTCGAAGGCCTGGCGCAGGATGTACTGGCGGCACTCGGGGTTGGTGATAAGGCGGTACACGGCCAGCACCAGGTTGTTGGCCACCAGGGAGTCGGCGGTGGAGAAGAAGCCGAGGTTGCGCATGACGATGCGTCGCTCGTCTTCGCTGAGGCCGTCCTTGCTCTTCCACAGGGCAATGTCGGCGTTCATGTTCACTTCCTGGGGCATCCAGTGGTTGGCGCAACCATCCAGATACTTCTGCCAGGCCCAGTCGTACTTGAAGGGTACGAGCTGGTTGAGGTCGGCGCGGGCGTTGATCATCTGCTTGTCGCCGACTTGTACGCGGGCGGCGGAGCCTTCGAGATCGTCCAGGCCTTCCTGGATGTCCAGGGCGTCGAGGGCCTGCTTGGCGCGGGCGACGGCGTCGGAGTCGTTGGCGGATACGGCGCGCGCTTCTTCGACGGAGCCAGCGGCGTCGGCGTCGAGTTTGTCAGCGTTCTGCGCGGCGGCCTGGGCGACGGCCGGGGCGGCCTTGGCTTCGGTGGCGTCTTCTTTGTCGAATTCGTCCCAGCTCAGCATGGGCTTCCTCTCCTGGTTCTGTGGGCTGCTCTGTGGCGGCCTGATGTCTGATGGCGTGGTGTGCACGCTAAGAGCTTGTGCGTCTTCCGTTCACGACGGAGGAGGCTGTTGTTCTGAGGGAGATGGGGCCTTAAGAGCCCCTCGCCCTCGCCCTAGCCCTCTCCCAGAGGGAGAGGGGACTGTGAAGCTGCGGAGTTCTGGCGGTGCCTCGGAGCGAGGCCGCGCTAGGCGCCTGGTAGGTCGGAGACCCTGAGCGTACGGCTGTACGTGATGGGGGCCGACCTGCCGGGCAACGACGCGCGGACCGTTCCGAGGACCGCTTACTCCATTACTGGCAGGCTTCGCAGTCTGGATTGTCGATGGAGCAGGCCTGCGGTACCGGAGCCGGTTGCGGCTCGGCAGCGGCGGCTTGCAGGCCATCGTTGCCACCCGCGGACACGGCGTTCAGCTTGCCGGTGTTGATGGTGGACTTTTCGGTGCTGGTGGCGGCCAGGGCACGGAGGTAGTAGGTGGTTTTCAGGCCACGGAACCACGCCATGCGGTAGGTCACGTCCAGTTTCTTGCCCGAGGCGCCGGCGATGTAGAGGTTCAGCGACTGGGCCTGATCGATCCACTTCTGGCGGCGGCTGGCGGCGTCGACGATCCACTTGGTCTCGACTTCGAAGGCGGTGGCGTACAGGTCTTTCAGGTCTTGCGGGATGCGCTCGATCTGCTGCACGGAGCCGTCGTAGTACTTCAGGTCGTTGACCATGACCGGGTCCCACAGGCCGCGCGCCTTGAGGTCGCGAACCAGGTAGGGGTTGATCACGGTGAACTCGCCGGAGAGGTTCGATTTCACGTACAGGTTCTGGTAGGTCGGCTCGATGGACTGCGATACGCCGGTGATGTTGGCGATGGTCGCGGTCGGCGCGATGGCCATGATGTTCGAGTTACGGATGCCTTTCTGTACGCGGGCACGGACCGGAGCCCAGTCGAGGGATTCGCTGAGGTCGACGTCGATGTACTTCTGGCCACGGGCTTCGATGAGGATCTGCTGGGAGTCCAGCGGCAGGATGCCCTTGGACCACAGGGAGCCGTCGAAGGTCTCGTAGGCGCCACGCTCGTCGGCCAGGTCACAGGAAGCCTGGATGGCGAAGTAGCTCACCGCTTCCATGGACTTGTCGGCGAACTCGATGGCCGCGTCCGAGCCGTAGGCGATGTGCTGCAGGTACAGCGCGTCCTGGAAGCCCATGATGCCGAGGCCTACCGGGCGGTGCTTGAGGTTCGAGTTGCGAGCCTGCGGGACCGAGTAGTAGTTGATGTCGATAACGTTATCGAGCATGCGCACGGCGGTCTTCACGGTCTTCTCGAGCTTGGCGGTGTCCAGCTTGCCGTCGACGATGTGGTTGACCAGGTTGATCGAGCCCAGGTTGCAGACCGCGATCTCGTCCTTGTTGGTGTTCAGGGTGATCTCGGTGCACAGGTTCGAGCTGTGGACCACGCCCACGTGCTGTTGCGGGCTGCGCAGGTTGCACGGGTCCTTGAAGGTCAGCCACGGGTGGCCGGTCTCGAAGAGCATGGAGAGCATCTTGCGCCACAGGTCCTTGGCCTGGACGACCTTGAACACCTTGATCTTGTTGTACTCGGTCAGGGCTTCGTAATACTCGTAGCGCTCTTCGAAGGCCTTGCCGGTCAGATCGTGCAGGTCCGGTACTTCGGACGGGGAGAACAGGGTCCACTTGCCGTCGTCGAAGACGCGCTTCATGAACAGGTCCGGAATCCAGTTCGCGGTGTTCATGTCGTGGGTACGGCGACGGTCGTCACCGGTGTTCTTGCGCAGTTCGAGGAATTCCTCGATGTCCAGGTGCCAGGTTTCCAGGTAGGCGCAGACGGCGCCCTTGCGCTTGCCACCCTGGTTAACGGCGACGGCGGTGTCGTTCACCACTTTCAGGAAGGGGACGACGCCCTGGGATTTGCCGTTGGTGCCCTTGATGTAGGAGCCCAGCGCGCGCACCGGCGTCCAGTCGTTGCCCAGGCCACCGGCGAATTTCGACAGCATGGCATTGTCGTGGATCGCGTTGTAGATGCCCGACAGGTCGTCCGGCACGGTGGTCAGGTAGCAGGAGGACAGCTGCGGACGCAGGGTGCCGGCGTTGAACAGAGTCGGGGTCGACGACATGTAGTCGAACGAGGAGAGCAGGTTGTAGAACTCGATGGCGCGAGCTTCACGGTCCTTCTCTTCGATGGCCAGGCCCATGGCCACGCGCATGAAGAAGACCTGCGGCAGTTCGAAACGGATGCCGTCCTTGTGGATGAAGTAGCGGTCGTACAGGGTCTGCAGGCCGAGGTAGGTGAACTGCTGGTCGCGCTCGTGGTTGATCGCGGCGCCCAGTTTGGCCAGGTCGTAGCCTTTGAGCTTGCTGTCGATCAGCTCGAACTCGGAGCCCTTCTCGACGTAGGCGGCCAGGGCCTTGGCGTAGAGATCGGCCATCTCGTGGTGAGTGGCGCTCTCGGCGACGCCCAGGAAGCCCAGGGCTTCGGCGCGCAGGGTGTCCATCAGCAGGCGGGCGGTGACGTAGGAGTAGTTCGGCTCGCGCTCGACCAGGGTACGGGCGGTCATCACCAGGGCGGTGTTGACGTCCTTCTCGGCGACGCCGTCGTACAGGTTCTTCAGGGTTTCGCGTTCGATCAGGCTGCCATCGACTTCGGCCAGGCCTTCGCAGGCTTCGCGGATGATGGTCTGCAGGCGGCCCATGTCCAGCGGCTGGGTGCTGCCGTCGGCCTTGGTGATGCGGATGCTCGGGTGCGGCTGGGCGATGTCGCTGGCGTTGCCGGCAGTCTTGCGCTCGTTGGCGCGGGCTTCGCGGTAGATCACATAGTCGCGGGCGACTTTCTGCTCGCCGGCGCGCATCAGGGACAGCTCGACCTGGTCCTGGATCTCTTCGATGTGGATGGTGCCACCGGAGGGCATGCGGCGCTTGAAGGTCGCGGTGACCTGTTCGGTCAGGCGGCGCACGGTCTCATGGATGCGCGACGAGGCGGCGGCGGTGCCGCCTTCCACGGCGAGGAACGCCTTGGTGATGGCTACGGTGATCTTGTCATCGGTGTAGGGAACTACGGTGCCGTTGCGCTTGATCACGCGCAGCTGGCCGGGCGCAGTGGCGGCCAGATCCTGTGCGGATTCGGCGGCCTGCGGCGCGTTGGCCTGCGGGTTCTCGCGAGTGGTGTCGATTTGCATGGGTGGTTGTCTCCACGTTCTCGTAATTTGGTGTGTTGCTGACGCCAGAGGCGCCGTCCCGAAAATAAAGAGCAAAAAGAGCAGTCGCCCGCGATTGCAGCCGCGAGCTGGAATTCGTCTGGAACAGGGGGAATGACCCGAAGCGCCTCCCTGGCCCAACTCGGGTGCCGGCTTTACGGGCCGGGACCACAATACCTAGTGGTGTTGAACGTTACGTTGCAACACCCGTACCGCATTTCCATCGACATGAATCGCTCCTTGCGGGCTGGGCCGCCTGGCACCTCAGTACGTCTGGAATACGTTGTGGTGGAACCGGAGGAGCCGTGGAACAGGCTCGGGATTTCGACTTTCTTCTTGTGTCCGGTTCGTGGTGGCAACCCCAAGATGTAGGGGTATGCCGCAACGGGGATACAAGATAATGCGCTATGGGGGGGTTTGCAAGGCGGGGCGACGGGGAAAAGCTGTGGATAAAATGTGCATGGAATGTGGGTGAGGCGGGGTAACTCGCGCTATCCCTGATGCTGTCTGCCTTTCACCGTTCGTCGTGGTTGATGAGAGATTTTTCACACGCATCGGAGGGGCTGTGCGGGAAGGAACACTACCACAATATGTAGTGTTTCTCACCGCGCAGCCCTTGACCTTTTCGCGCAATGCCTGCTTACGCCGGTGGCGTGCCGCAGCGCTGGCAATCTGGCTACAATGCCGGCCGCTTTTGCGGGCTCTCTATAGTTACTCTCTGTTAGTAAGAGTGCTCGCGCTCGCTCATGGCGCATCAGGAGGCAAGGTGGAACAAGAAGCGCGCATTCTCATCGTCGAGGACGACCAGCGACTGGCCGAGTTGACCCAGGATTACCTGGAGAGCAACGGACTGGCGGTGTCCATCGAGTCCCACGGCGGCAGGGCGGTGGAGCGGGTGCTGGCCGAGCGGCCGGACCTGGTAGTGCTCGACCTGATGCTGCCGGGTGAGGATGGGCTGTCCATCTGCAAGCGCCTGCGCCCGGATTACGACGGGCCGATCCTGATGCTCACTGCGCGCACCGACGACATGGACCAGGTGCAGGGCCTGGAGATGGGCGCCGACGACTACGTGTGCAAGCCGGTGCGCCCGCGCGTGCTGCTGGCGCGCATCCGCGCCCTGCTGCGGCGCAGCGAGCCGGCCGAGGCCGTGCCGGCCGTTGCCGGCAAGCGCCTGACCTTCGGCAAGCTGGTGATCGACAATGCCATGCGCGAGGCCTGGCTGGACGGGCAGACCATCGAGCTGACCAGCGCCGAGTTCGACCTGCTCTGGCTGTTGGCGGCCAATGCCGGGCGCATCCTCTCCCGCGAGGAAATCTTCAATTCCCTGCGCGGCATCGAGTACGACGGCCAGGACCGCTCCATTGACGTGCGCATTTCGCGCATCCGCCCGAAGATTGGCGACGACCCGATGCACCCGCGCCTGATCAAGACGGTGCGCAGCAAGGGCTACCTGTTCGTCGGGGAGCTCTGATCCGTGAGCGCCGTGCCACCGTTCCCCGAGCTGCACGGCGAGCGCTTCCGCCTGCGCGCCTTCATCGATGCCGACCAGCCGGCGGTATTCCGCGCGCTGTCGCACCCCGAGGTGATCCGCTACTACGGCGTCTCCTACGCGACGCTGGAAGCCACCCGCGAGCAGATGGAATGGTTCGAGCGCATCTATAACGAGCGCAGCGGCATCTGGTGGGCGATCTGCCGGCCGGACGCCCCCGAGGACATCTTCGGCGGCTGCGGCTTCAACAACTGGCAGCAGGAACACCGCCGCCTGGAACTGGGCTACTGGCTGCTGCCCGAGCACTGGGGGCAGGGCGTGATGAGCGAGTGCCTGCCGCTGATCTTCCGCCATGCCTTCCAAGACATGAACGTGCATCGCATCGAGGCCGAGGTGGAGCCGGAGAACCTTGCCAGCGGCCGCTTGCTGCAGCGCCACGGGTTCGTGCTGGAGGGGCGCCGCCGCGAGTGTGAGGTGAAGGACGGTGCGTTCCTCAGCCTGGATTACTACGGGTTGCTCAACTCGGAGGCAGCTGAGTGAGGCGGGCGCTGGCCCTTACCCCAACCCTCTCCCAAGGGGAGAGGGGGCTGTCCGTGCTGGCTGTCGGTTCGGTTTCATCCTGCCTGACTCGACGCCAACCGAGCGGCATTACTGTAGCGCCAGGCTTCATGCGCACTCCGCACAGTCCCCTCTCCCCCTGGGAGAGGGCTAGGGTGAGGGGGCTCCCCAGGAGTGCCGAACCCAGGGGGAATTCCCCCCGATGAAATCCATCTTCCTGCGCATCTACGGCGGCATGCTGCTGACCCTGGTGGCAGTCGCCGCGCTGGCCGTGCTGACCCTGCACCTGGTCAACGACGTGCGCGGCGAGCGCTACCGCGAGGACCTGGCGCGCGGCACCTTCCGCCTGATGGCGGACGAGCTGCTGCCCATGAGCGAGGTGGACCGCAAGCGCGCACTGAGCCAGTGGAGCCGCCTGCTGGGTATTCCGCTGAAACTCACCAGCCTGGATGCGCTGGGCATGGAAGGGCGCAGCCGGGCGCGGCTGATGAACGACCAGGTGCTGGTGCAGTCCGGCGCGCCCCATGAAGTCAAGGTGATGACCCAGGTGAGCGCGGCCGAAGGGCTGATCCTCACCGGCGAGGTGGAGCAGGTCAGCGAGCAGCTGGCGCGTGCGACCATCTACCTGCTGATGGACGAGCTCAAGCGCTACCCGGCCAGCGAGCAGCCGTATCACCTGGCGCGCATCGTCCGCGACAAGCGCTTCGGCTTCGAGGTGCACCTGCTGCGCCTGAAGGAGGTCGACCTCGACGACGACCAGAGTCGCCGGGTGGAAGAGGGCGATACGGTAATGGCGCTGGGCAAGGGCGGCGATTCGATCCGCGTGCTCTCGGGCATCCTCGACACGCCCTGGGTGCTGGAGCTGGGACCGATCTACCAGATGAACCCCTACCCGCCGCAGTTGCTGACGATCATCGTGGTCGTCGCGCTGACGCTCATCGGCCTGACCTTGTACCTGTTGATCAGCGGGCTGGAGCAGCGCCTGCGCGGCCTCGAATCCGCCGCCACGCGCATCGCCCGTGGCAGCCTGGATACCCGCGTGGAAGTGCGCGGAGCGGACTCGGTGGGGCGCCTCGCCGGGGCCTTCAACCACATGGCCGAGCAGTTGCACCTGTTGCTGACGGTGCAGCGCGAGCTGGTGCGCGCGGTGTCCCACGAGCTGCGCACGCCGGTGGCGCGGCTGCGCTTCGGGCTGGAGATGATCGAGTCCGCCGAGACCGACACGGCGCGACGCAAGTACATGGAGGGCATGGATGGCGACATCCAGGACCTCGACCAGTTGGTGGACGAGATGCTCACCTACGCGCGCCTGGAGCAGGGCTCGCCGGCGCTGAGCTACCAGCGCATCGAGCTGGGCGCGCTGGTGGAACAGGTGGTGGCGGAGATCGCGCCGCTGCGCCGGGAAATCACCGTCACCTGCGAGCCGGGCGCGTTGGTGCCATTCGACCAGGGCAGTTGGATCGAGGCCGAGCCGCGCTACCTGCATCGTGCCCTGCAGAACCTGATGACCAATGCGCTGCGCTACGCCGAAGGGCGGGTGCGGGTGAGTTACCGGGTGAGTGTGGATCGCTGCCAGGTCGACGTGGAAGACGACGGCCCTGGCGTTCCCGAAGCGCAGTGGCACCGCTTGTTCCAGCCGTTCTTCCGTGCCGACGACAGCCGCGCGCGGGTCACCGGCGGGCATGGGCTGGGGCTTTCCATCGTGCGGCGGATCATCCACTGGCACGGCGGCCGCGCGCAGATCGCCAAAAGCGAAGTGCTCGGCGGGGCATGCTTCACGCTGCTGTGGCCGCGCCGCCAGGCACCGAAGGTCGAAGACAGTATTTGATCTGTGGGTCAGAAAATGCAGAATGCTACGGCCCCATTCACGGCTGATGGCGCGCCTGCTCTGCACGAACACTTCCATTGATGTTGCTATCCCATCAGGGGTATTGCAGAGTCATCGCCATCGTTATGTAATTTTTGTTATAGCGAGCGAGAGGCACGGCCAGCCATTCCGATGCTCGATAACAACAACCCACTGGAGCCTCACCATGAAACACCGCTTCGCAAGCCTGTCCCTGCTGGTCGCTTCCTGCTTCACCCTGCACTCGGCGCTGGCCGATGAAGTGCAGGTCGCCGTGGCCGCCAACTTCACCGCGCCGATCCAGGCGATCGCCAAGGACTTCGAGAAGGACACCGGCCACAAGCTGGTCGCCGTCTACGGCGCCACCGGCCAGTTCTACACCCAGATCAAGAACGGCGCGCCGTTCGAAGTCTTCCTCGCCGCCGACGACAGCACGCCGAAGAAACTCGAAGCCGAGAAGGAAATCGTCCCCGGTTCGCGCTTCACCTATGCCATCGGCACCCTGGCACTGTGGTCGGCAAAAGACGGCTACGTCGATGCCAAGGGTGAGGTGCTGAAGAAGAACGAGTACAAGCACCTGTCCATCGCCAACCCGAAAGCCGCGCCCTACGGCCTGGCGGCTACCCAGGTGATCGACAAGCTCGGCCTCAAGGACAAGGTCGCCGGCAAGATCGTCGAAGGCCAGAACATCACCCAGGCCTTCCAGTTCGTTTCCACCGGCAACGCGGAGCTGGGCTTCGTGGCGTTGTCGCAGATCTACAAGGATGGCAAGGTGACCAGCGGTTCCGCCTGGATCGTCCCGGCTGACCTGCACGACCCGATCCGCCAGGACGCCGTGATCCTCAACAAGGGCAAGGACAGCGCCGCCGCCAAGGCGCTGGTCGATTACCTGAAAGGGCCGAAGGCCGCCGCGGTGATCAAGTCCTACGGTTACGAACTCTAAGCCTCTAAGGAACAGCGATGCCCCTCACGCAGGAGGATTTCCTGGCCATCCGGCTCACCATCGAGCTGGCCGCCCTGAGCACCCTGATCCTCCTGCTGATCGGCACGCCGATCGCCTGGTGGCTGTCGCGCACCCGCTCCTGGCTCAAAGGTCCGCTGGGAGCGGTGGTGGCGCTGCCGCTGGTGCTGCCGCCGACGGTGATCGGCTTCTACCTGCTGATCACCATGGGCCCCAACGGCTTCATCGGTCAGGCGACCGAGAGCCTCGGCCTGGGGCGGCTGCCGTTCACCTTCGCCGGGCTCGTGGTGGGCTCGGTATTCTATTCGCTGCCCTTCGTGGTGCAGCCGTTGCAGAACGCTTTCGAGGCGATCGGCGACAAACCGCTGGAGGCCGCCGCCACACTGCGTGCGAGCCCCCTGGATACCTTCTTCTCGGTGGTCCTGCCGCTGGCGCGGCCGGGCTTCATCACCGCCAGCATCCTCGGCTTCGCCCATACGGTGGGTGAGTTCGGCGTGGTGCTGATGATCGGCGGCAACATTCCGGGCAAGACCCGTGTGGTGTCGGTACAGATATTCGATCACGTCGAGGCCATGGAGTACGCCCAGGCGCATTGGCTGGCCGGCGGCATGGTGATCTTCTCCTTCTTCGTCCTGCTGGCGCTCTACGCGAGCCGCCGCGGCCGGTCGGCCTGGGCCTGAGGTGGGCATGCAGCAGGATATTCCCGTGCGCGCCATCGAAGCCCGCTTCCAGATTGCCTATTCGGGCTTCAGCCTGGACGTCGACCTGCAATTGCCGGGCAAGGGCGTGACTGCACTGTTCGGCCATTCCGGCTCCGGCAAGACCACCTGCCTGCGCTGCGTGGCGGGTCTTGAACGCGCGCCGCTCGGCCGGCTGGTGGTGAATGGCGAGGTCTGGCAGGACAGCGAGACCGCTGTGTTCCTGCCGCCGCACAAGCGAGCGCTGGGCTATGTATTCCAGGACGCCAACTTGTTCGAGCACCTGTCGGTGGAGCGCAACCTTACCTACGGCATGAAGCGCGTGCCGCGCGACCAGCATCGCGTGGCGCTGAAACAGGCCACCGAGCTGCTGGGGATTGGCCATCTGCTGGAGCGCATGCCGGTGCATCTCTCCGGCGGCGAACGCCAGCGCGTCGGCATCGCTCGCGCGCTGCTGACCAGCCCGCGTCTGCTGCTGATGGATGAGCCACTGGCGGCGCTGGACCTCAAGCGCAAGGCGGAAATCCTGCCGTACCTGGAACGCCTGCACGACGAACTGGATATCCCGATCCTCTACGTCAGCCACTCGCCGGACGAAGTGGCTCGGCTGGCCGATCACCTGGTGCTGCTGGACCAGGGGCGCTCCATCGCCAGCGGTCCGGTGGTGGAAACCCTGGCGCGCACCGACCTGCCTCTCTCTCACCTGGAAGACGCCGGCGTGGTAATCGACGGCCAGGTGCTCGAGCACAACGCCGGCTACGGTCTGCTGACCCTGGCGCTACCGCACTGCGAGCAACGCATCCGCCTGGCCCACGCACCGATGGACAAGGGCCGGGCGCTGCGCATCAAGGTGCAGGCGCGGGATGTCAGTCTGAGCCTGGAGCCGGCGGCGCACAGCAGTATCCTCAACGTCTTGCCGGCGACGGTGGTCGAGATCGTGCCGACGGAGAACCCGGCGCACCTGCTGGTGAAACTCGACGTGGCCGGAACGCTTCTGCTCGCCCGCATCACGCGCTACTCCCACGACCACCTCGGGTTGCAGACGGGGCAGGCGGTTTGGGCGCAGATCAAGTCGGTGGCGTTATTGGCCTGATTGGCTCAGAAGCTCCCCTCGGGAGTACCTGTCTGCGAAAGTTCGTGCTTGGGATTTCCCTCTCCCTTCAGGGGAGGGCCGAGCCCGGGCCTATTTCATAGGGACAAGCGAGCCATGTCAGCGATCCTGCGCATGGCGCGCTCCTACAGGTTGGCGCCGTGCCGGACCGATTGGCTTGCTGCCCTTGACCGAAGGAATCGCTACCAGGCTCAACAAACGGCCATCGAACAGGCTGAACTGCCCATCGATCTCCTGGCCATGGTGCCACTCCTCGGACAGGTCGGTGAGCAAGCGTAGACGTGCGTGGCCACCGGCGGACCAGCTCAGCAGCTCGGCGTGCTCGAAGTAGAAACGCTTGCGCACCAGTGGGAAGAGCGCCTTGAACAGGCTCTCCTTGAGGGAAAAGGTGAGGGTGACCTGCAGTGCCGCCTGCTGCGGGTCGAGGCGCGCCAGTTCGTCCGGCGTCAGGATTTCCGCGGCCAGTCGCTCCGCTCGCGTGGTTTCCAGGCGGTTTTCCACGTCCAGTCCAAGCCCGCGCCAGTAGCTGTCACGGGCGACTATTGCCGCGGCCCAGCCGTCGCCATGGGTGATCGAGCCACAGAAGCCTGCCGGCCAGACCGGCGCTCGCTCTTCATCCGTACCGGGTACCCAGGCCGCGCTGCCTGCGGCCAGCAACGCTTCACGGGCGCAGATTCGCCCTGCCAGGTACTCGGCCTGACGCTTGGCAACGGAGCGCTGGATGTTGGCCGGCGCCTCGATGCGGCTCAGCGCGAAGTCCCCGGCCTGCAGACGCTGGCGGTCGAAACGGGTGCTGCGGATCTGGCAGCCGTCCAGAAGAGTGGGTAGCGGCCAGTCGGCGTCGAGTGGGGTGCAGAAGTCGGGAAGGGCGGTCATGGGAACATTCTGCCGCGCCAGAACGTGGCCCACCAGTCACGCGGCACTTACATTCGTTTGCAAACCTTCACCAAAGGCGTACGGATTCATCCGACAAGCTTTGACACACTGCGCCCCGCGTTCCCAAGGGGACGCAGGTGAGGTTGTTGTTGGAGTGCCGCCACGGTGGGCTCCGACCTTTACACTTGATTGAGTGCGGGAGCCCGAATGGGCTCCCGTTTTTTATTGTCCGGAGTTTTTACGCGCCCTCGGGCTTTACGTCGAAGATTTCCTTGAAGAAGGCCTGCAGGTCCGCCCAGGACTTCTGGTCGGCAGTCTTGTCGTAGCCCACGTCCAGGCCATGGCCCTTGTGCTTGTCGGCGTCCGGGCTGGTGAAGCTGTGCTTGGCGCCGGGCTGGACCACCAGCTTGTAGTCGGCCTTGGCGTTGTCCATCTCGGCCTTGAAGGCTGCGACGCTCTCGGCCGGCACCAGGGTGTCGGCGCCGCCATGTTCGACCAGGATCTTTGCCTTGATCGCCCCCGGTTGCGCCGGCGTCTGGGTCGCCAGCACGCCGTGGAAGCTCGCCACGCCGGCCAGCGGCAGGCCGGCGCGGGCCATGTCCAGCACCACCTTGCCACCGAAGCAGTAGCCGATCGCGGCGATCTTGCTCGGGTCGGTCTGCGGCTGCTTCTTCAGCAGTTCCAGCCCGGCCTGGAAGCGTGCCTTGGCGGCCTCGGCATTCTTCAGCGCTTCGGCCATGAAGGCCTTGGCGTCGTTCGGGTGGTCGGTGTGCTTGCCGTTGCCGTACATATCGATGGCCAGTGCGCTGTAGCCCAGTGCGGCGAGATCGCGGGCGCGGCGCTTGGCGTAGTCGTTCAGTCCCCAGAACTCATGGACGACGATGACGCCGGGGCGGATGCCGGATTTGGCGTCGTCATAGGCGAAGTAGCCGATCATCTTCGTGCCGTCAGTGGATTCGTAGGGAATTTCCTGGGTCTTGATCGCGGCGGAAGCGCTGGCCGCGAAGGCGAACAGCAGCAGGGCGGTGAGCAGGCGCATGGCGAGACTCCTGAGCGGGGAACATTGAAGATAGCCGCTGACGCGGAAAACGCCCGTGTATCGTACGCGCAGCCGCTCAAGGGCGCGGTTGCCGGCTGGACGATAGACGCCTGGACAAGTGAAAAGTCCGGCAGCCTCGTCTACCCTTGCGCCCATGTCCTGACCCGCGAAGCGATAGGCCGATGTTGGACCTGAGCACCTGGAATCTGACCATTCCCCAACGCGGCCCGGCCGCGACCATTTCCACGGCGAAACTCGGCCGTGACTACGAGAGCCCGTATTTTCGCCGCAGCGCCGATGGCGTGGAGTTCTGGGTGCCGGTGAACGGCGCTCACACCAGCGGCAGCGAATATCCCCGCACCGAATTGCGCGAGACCAGGCCGGACGGCCGCCTGGTGACCTGGCGCTACCCGTTGGCGGAGAACCAGATGGTCGCCACCCTGCGCGTGGAGGCCGTGCCGTCCAGCCGGCGCATGGTGATCGGGCAGATCCACAGCAATGGCAGCGGCAGCGCCGAGGCCCTGCCGCTGGTCAAGCTGGTCTACCAGCAGCGCCTGGACAAGGCGCGGGTACAGGCGCTGGTTCGCGATCGGCCGGATGACATCACCACGCGCACCTATACCGTCTATGACGGCATTCCCCTGGGCGATACCTTTACCTACCGGCTGGGCGTGTCCAGCAGCGGGGTGCTGAGCGTGCAGGTCCAGGATGGCCAGGTCAGTCAGCAACTGGATACGAAATGGGCCTATCAGGGCCTGTACTTCAAGGCAGGCCTCTACCTGCAGGACAAGCGCGGGCCCGCCAGCGAGGGCGGGCGCGCTACCTTCACCGATCTGAGCATTCGACACCAATGAAGACTTCCTCCATCGCGCGTCGCGCTTCCCTGGCCTTGTCCCTGCTGCTGCCGGCGGCACTGGCGCAGGCCGCGCAGGGCGACGATTTCGGTTCCTGCCTGAACCGCCTGCAGGGCGCTGCCCAGGCCAAGGGCGTCAGCGCTGCCAGTTTTGCGCAGTTCACCCAGGGCCTGCAGCCGGACATGACCGTGCTGCCACTGCTCGATGCGCAACCAGAGTTCACCACGCCGATCTGGGACTACCTGGCCGGGCTGGTGGACGACCAGCGCGTCGCCGACGGCAAGGCGCGCATGGCCGAGCACGCCGACCTGCTGCGCAAGGTCGCCGCGCGCTATCAGGTCGACCCGGCGGCTGTGGTCGCGGTGTGGGGAGTGGAAAGCGATTACGGGCGCATCACCGGTAAGCGCCCGCTGCTGGTGTCGTTGTCCACGCTGTCCTGCTACGGGCGGCGACAGTCGTTCTTCCAGGGCGAGTTCATTGCCACTCTGAAGCTGCTGCAGCAGGGCGATATCCGTGACAGCGGCATCACTGGTTCCTGGGCTGGCGCCTTTGGCCAGACGCAGTTCATGCCGTCGACCTATGCGCGCATCGCCGAGGACTTCGACGGCGACGGCCACCGCGATCTGGTGGGCAGCACCGCCGACGCCCTGGCGTCCACTGCCAATTACCTGCGCAAGGCTGGCTGGCGCGAAGGACAGCCCTGGGGCTACGAGGTGAAACTGCCGGCGGGCTTCGATGCCTCGCTGGCCGGGCGCACCAAGCGCCGGGCGCTGTCCGACTGGACCAGCCGTGGCGTGAAGCGCATCGACGGCCAGCCGATCCCCAGCGTCGACTCGAAGGCGGCGATCCTGCTGCCGGCCGGCGCCAACGGGCCGGCCTTCCTGGTCCTGCGCAACTACGACGCGATCTATTCCTACAACGCGGCGGAAAGCTATGCGCTGGCCATCGCCCTGCTGTCTGATCGACTGCGCGGTGAGCAGGGCCTGCGCACGCCCTGGCCGACCGACGATCCGGGGCTGAGCCGGGCGCAGCGCAAGGAGCTGCAGGAGCTGCTGATCCAGCGCGGCTACGACATCGGCCAGGCGGATGGAATGATCGGCGACGTGACGCGCAAGGCGATCCAGCAGGAGCAGAACAAGCTGGGCCTGACGCCGGCAGATGGGCGTGCAGGGCAAAAGATTCTGAAGGCGCTGAAGGGCGGTTGATTGATCCTTTCTGACTCAAGTGAAGCCCCGGCACTGGCCGGGGCTTTTCGTTTGTGGCGGAGATGGGGTCGGTGTCGCCGGAGTCCGCTCCCCACGGGAGAGCAGGCCCAGGTAGGAGCGAACGTTGTCCGTGATCGGGCGTCAGGCAGGGCTTAATCCCAGCCCTTCACCCCCGTCATGTCCGGCAGGTGGTGGGCGATGCCCTTGTGGCAATCGATGCACGTGGCCTCGCCCGAGGCCAGGGCGGTGGAGTGCATCTGCCGGGCGCGCTGGCTCTGGCGAGTGAAGTCCATGAACTGGAAGTTGTGGCAGTTGCGGCATTCCAGTGAGTCATTGGCCTTCAGGCGTGCCCATTCGTGTTCGGCCAGTTCGCGGCGATGGTCGAGGAACTTCTCCCGCGTGTTGATGGTGCCGAAGATCTTGCCCCAGACCTCCTTGGACGCCTGCATCTTGCGGGCGATCTTGTCGGTCCACTTGTGCGGCACGTGGCAGTCCGGGCAGGTGGCGCGCACACCGGAACGGTTGGTGTAGTGGATGGTGTCCTTGAGTTCGGCAAAGACGTTGTCGCGCATCTCGTGGCATGAGGTGCAGAATTGCTCGGAGTTGGTGGCCTCCAGCGCGGTGTTGAAGCCGCCCCAGAAGATGATCCCGGCGATGAACCCGGCCAGTGTCAGGAAGCCCAGGCTGTAATGCACGCTGGGCCGGCGCAGGACGACCCAGTAACCCTTGAGCCAGGCGAATAGTGCTTTCATGACGCCTCCTCAGGGGTTGCCGGTGGATGTGCCGTCGTCGTTGCTGGCGGACTTCCCGGCGGCCGCGTCGCGCTGGAGGATCTTGTCGATGTCCTCGAAGGTGTTGCCCACCAGCGGTTGCACGTCCTTCTGCGGCACGTGGCATTGCACGCAGAAGTATCTCCGGGGTGCCACGGCCGCCAGCGCCTGGCCGTCGCGATCCATGTAGTGGGTGATGCTGATCATCGGTGCCTGCACCCGCGCGCTGTTGGCGCGGCTGTGGCATGACAGGCACTTGTTGGAGTTGGTGTCGATGCGGTAGCCGGCGATGGTATGGGGGATGGTCGGCGGCTGTTCCGGATAGGCGCGTTCGCGTCGGATGTCCTTGTTCTCGTCGGCAGCGAGCGGCGGCGCCGGGCGGTCTTCGGCGATGGTGCCGCCGGGGCGGCGGCCATCCGGGGCCGGGGCGTCCAGCGGGTAGTTGACGTCGTCAGCCAGCGCCGGAAGGGCGAAGAGCAGCAGGAGCAGGACGGGCAGTATCGGTTTCATCGCGCGTTCCTCAGGCCAGGCTGACCAGTTCGATGCGCACCGCGCATTTCTTGTAGTCGGTCTGCTTGGAGATCGGGTCGGTGGCGTCCAGCGTGACCTTGTTGATCAGCTTGTTGGCATCGAAGAAAGGCACGAACACCAGTCCCTGCGGCGGCTTGTTGCGCCCGCGGGTCTCGATGCGCGCGCGGATCTCGCCGCGCCGGCTGATCACCTTCACCTCGCTGCCCCGGCGCATCTTCAGGTCGCGCGCATCGTCGGGGTGCATGTACACCACGGCGTCGGGCACGGCCTTGTAGAGCTCCGGCACGCGCTGGGTCATCGAACCGGTGTGCCAGTGTTCGAGCACGCGGCCGGTGGAGAGCCAGAAGGGATATTCCTTGTCCGGGGCCTCGGCCGGCGGCTCGTAGGGCAGGGCGAAGATGATCGCCTTCTTGTCCGGGTAGCCGTAGAACTGTACGCCGCTGCCGGCGGTGACGTAGGGGTCGTAGCCCTCGCGGTAGCGCCAGCGGGTCTCCTTGCCGTCGACCACCGGCCAGCGCAGGCCGCGCGCCTCGTGATAGGCGTCGAAGGGCGCGAGGTCGTGACCGTGGCCACGGCCGAAGCTGGCGTACTCCTCGAACAGCCCCTTCTGGATGTAGAAGCCGAAGGCCTTGGCCTCGTCGTTCTCGAAGCCCTTGGTGATCTCGTCGTTGTCGTACGCGTCCACCTGGCCGTTCTTGTACAGCACCTCGTAGAGCGTCTTGCCCTTGAGTTGCGGCGCCTTCGCCAGCAGCTCGGCGGGCCAGACCTCGTCGGTGGTGAAGCGCTTGGAGAACTCCACCAGCTGCCAGAGATCGGATTTCGCCTCGCCCGGTGCCTTCACCAACTGGTGCCAGAACTGCGTACGGCGTTCGGCATTGCCGTAAGCACCTTCCTTCTCCACCCACATGGCGCTGGGCAGGATCAGGTCCGCCGCCTGTGCCGAAACGGTGGGGTAGACGTCGGAGACGATCACGAAGTTTTCCGGGTTGCGCCAGCCCGGTAGCACCTCCTGCATGATGTTCGGCCCGGCGTGCATGTTGTTGCAGACCTGGGTCCAGTAGACGTTGAGCACGCCGTCCTTGAGCATCCGGCTCTGCTGTACGGCGTGGAAGCCGATCTTTTCCTGGATGGTGCCGGCGGGCACTTTCCAGATTTTCTCGGCGGTTTCGCGGTGTTTCGGGTTGGTCACTACCAGGTCCGCCGGCAGGCGGTGGGCGAAGGTGCCGACCTCGCGCGCGGTGCCGCAGGCCGAGGGTTGGCCGGTGAGCGAAAAGGGGCTGTTGCCCGGCTCGCTGATCTTCCCGGTGAGCAGGTGGATGTTGTAGATCAGGTTGTTCGCCCAGACCCCGCGGGTGTGCTGGTTGAAGCCCATGGTCCAGAACGACACCACCTTGCGTTTCGGGTCGGCGTAAAGCTCGGCGAGGGCCTTCAGGCGCTCGGCCGGCACGCCGGTTTCCTTGGCGGTGCGCTCCAGCGTGTAGGGTTTGACGAAGGCGGCGAATTCGTCGAAGCCGATGTCGCTCCAGGTGTTGGCCTTGTCCGCGTTCTTCGCCTTCTTCTCCAGCGGGTTGTCCGGGCGCAGGCCGTAGCCGATGTCCTCGGCGCCGTGGGCGAAGCGGGTGTGCTTGTCGACGAAATCGCGGTTGACCGCGCCGCTTTCGATGATGTGGTTGGCGATGTAGTTGAGGATGTACAGGTCGGTCTGCGGCTTGAACACCATGGGGATGTCGGCCAGGTCGAAGCTGCGATGCTCGAAGGTCGACAGCACGGCCACCTTGACCTGCCCTGCGCTCAGGCGGCGGTCGGTGACCCGCGACCAGAGCACCGGGTGCATCTCGGCCATGTTCGAGCCCCAGAGCACGAAGGTGTCGGTGGCCTCGATGTCGTCGTAGCAGCCCATCGGCTCGTCCATGCCGAAGCTGCGCATGAAGCCCATCACCGCCGAGGCCATGCAGTGCCGCGCGTTGGGGTCGATGTTGTTGCTGCGCAGGCCGGCCTTGAACAGCTTGTTGGCGGCGTAGCCTTCCCAGACCGTCCATTGCCCGGAGCCGAACATGCCCACCGAGGTGGGGCCCTTGGCCTTGAGTGCGGCCTTGAACTTCTCGGCCATGATGTCGAAGGCGGCGTCCCAGCTGATCGGCTGGAACTCGCCCTGCTTGTCGAACTTGCCATCCTTCATGCGCAGCAGCGGCCGGGTCAGGCGATCGCTGCCGTACATGATCTTGGACAGGAAGTAGCCCTTCACGCAGTTGATCCCGCGGTTGACCTCGGCCTTGATGTCGCCGTGGGTGGCGACCACCTTGTTGTCGCGGGTGGCGACCATCACGCTGCAGCCGGTGCCGCAGAAGCGGCATGGCGCCTTGTTCCAGTCCAGGCGGGTCATGTCCGCCTCGGTGACCAGGTTGCTGGCGGAGCTCAGGATCGGCAGGCCGGCGGCGGCCGCGGCAATGGCGGCGGCGTTGGCCTTGGCGAACTGGCGGCGGGTCAGGTTCATCGTACACCTCCGGCCTGGGCCAGCTCGGGTTGGGGTTCTCTCTGCAGGGCTTCCGGCGACTCGACGACTTCGTGGTAGATCAGCACCGCGTTGAGAACGCCGGGCAGGTTCTGGATGGCATTGAGGTTGTCGAGGATGCTTGCCTCATGCTCGGCTTCGAGCAGCACGACCAGCTTTCCCTGGGCGCTCTGCTGATGGACTTCCAGGTTCGGCAGGCGCAGCAGGTTGGCCTTCACCGCTTCGAGCAGCTCGGGGCGCGTGTGCACGATCAGGCTGGCGATCTGGATGCTCTCGGGCATCTGGGTCTCAGGCATGGTGGGCCTCACGGTTCAGGTGGATGGCGTTGCCGGGGCAGGGCGAGACGCAGGCGCCGCAGCCGGTGCACAGGGTCGGGTCGAGGGTAGGCAGGGAGGGGCCGCCGAGTTGCGGGCGGAAGCGGATGGCGCGTGGTTCGCAGGCGTCGTCGCAGCTGCGGCAGTGGATGCCGGCGCGGGCCAGGCAGTGGTTGTCGATCTGCGCGCGCCAGGGAAACGCCTCGCGGCTCAGGTCGAACACCTCGGCTTCGCAGGCGCGTGCGCAGGCACCGCACAGGCTGCAGCCGGCGTTGGTGATGTCCAGCTGCGGATAGCCGCCGTCGCCGATGCGCAACACCTGCTCGGGGCAAGCGTCGATGCAGGCATTGCAGCGTGTGCAGCCTTCGAGAAATTCGCTGGCGGTGGCGGTCCATGGCGGGCGACGTACTTCAGGCGCACCGCCCAGGCGCCGCAGCAGGGCGCGTCGGGCGAACATCGTGGCACCTCTACGTCGGCGGGCCGGGCGGCCCCGCCACCAGCTGGACCATCCAGACGATAAAGCCGTAGCCGCCGACAATGGCCACGGACAGCAGAGGGAACAGGCAGATCACGAGGAACAGGAACAGCCGGGTTTCCTTGCCTTTTTCCGTGCCGGGTCCGGTCTCTTCAGTCATTTGGTCAGCCTCCCGCCAACGACTGGGAATGAGCCTAGTCTCTGCGCTGTGTGTGGGCAAAGGCCTACGAGCGTTATTCTTTTTTCATACAGCGCTTTCGTTCAGCGATGGTTCAGCGCTCTGACAGGTTCCGTTCAGAGCCCTCCTCGTAATCTTTTCCCCGTCAACCCATTACTGACCTCTGACGGGAGAATCCCCATGAAAGCCATGAAGAAAATCGCCCTCGCCAGCGCCATCCTCGGTGCCAGTGTCGCCGCTACTGCCGCCAACGCCGCCGACACCTTCGTCGGCATGACCTGGGGCGAAACCAGCAACAACATCCAGAAATCCGATGCGCTGAATCGCAACCTGAACAATCCCAAGTTCGACAGCGTGATCAACAACAGTGGCACCTGGGGCGTGCGCGCCGGCCAGCAGATGGAGCAGGGCCGCTACTACGTCACCTATGAAAACGTCTCCGACACCGAGAACGGCCTGAAGCTGCGCCAGCAGAACCTGCTCGGCAGCTACGACGCCTTCCTGCCGCTGGGCGACCAGGGCACCAAGCTGTTCGGCGGCGGCACCGCCGGCCTGGTCAAGCTGGAGCAGGACTCCAAGGGCTACAGCCGCGACAGTGACGTGGGTTACGCCATCGGCGCCCAAGCCGGTATCCTCCAGGAACTCGGCAAGAACGCATCCGTGGAAGGCGGCTACCGTTACCTGCGTACCAACGCGAGTACCGAAATGAGCCCGCACGGTGGCAGCAAGGTGGGATCCCTTGACCTGCACAGCAGCTCCCAGTTCTACCTGGGCGCCAACTACAAGTTCTGACCGGTACCGCAACCGGGCCTCGCGTGGCCCGGTTGCCTGACTCAGGGAGCACGCGCATGAAACTGCTGGTGGTGGAAGACGAGGCGCTGTTGCGCCATCACCTGTACACCCGGCTCGGCGAGCAAGGCCATGTGGTCGATGCGGTCGCCAATGCCGAAGAGGCGCTGTACCGCGCCGCCGAATACCATCACGACCTGGCGATGATCGACCTTGGGCTGCCCGGTATGAGCGGGCTGGACCTGATCCGCGAATTCCGCAGCCAGGGCAAGACCTTCCCCATCCTCATCCTCACCGCTCGCGGCAACTGGCAGGACAAGGTCGAAGGCCTGGCCGCCGGCGCCGACGACTACGTGGTCAAGCCCTTCCAGTTCGAAGAACTCGAGGCCCGCCTGAACGCGCTGCTGCGCCGCTCCAGCGGCTTCGCCCAGTCGAGCATCGAGGCCGGCCCGCTGGTGCTGGACATCAACCGCAAGCAGGCGCTGGTCAACGGTGAGTCGCTGCAGTTGACTGCCTTCGAGTACCGCATCCTCGAATACCTCATGCGCCATCATCAGCAGGTGGTCGCCAAGGAGCGCCTGATCGAGCAGCTCTACCCGGACGACGACGAGCGCGACCCGAACGTCATCGAGGTACTGGTCGGGCGCCTGCGCCGCAAGCTGGAGAGCGCAGCGGGCTTCAAACCGATCGATACCGTGCGCGGCCAGGGCTACATCTTCAACGAGCTGTGTAAATGATCCGCTCGCTGCGCCTGCGCCTGATGATCGGTGCGGCGATTCTCGCCGTGCTGTTCATGGCCGCGTTGCTGCCGGCGCTCCAGCGGGCATTCAGCATCGCCCTGGAGAATGCCATCCAGCAACGCCTGGCGGCGGACGTGGCGACCCTGGTGTCCTCGGCGCGTATCGAAGGCGAAGTCCTGAGCATGCCCGACCATCTGCCGGTGGAGGACTTCAACCTTCCCGAATCCAAGTTGCTGGGCTTCATCTATGACCAGTCCGGCAAGCTGGTCTGGCGTTCCACCTCGGCCCAGGACGAGAGCGTCGACTACTCACCCAAGTACGATGGCATGATCGACGAGTTCACCCGCATCCGCGATGCCTCTGGCCAGGAGTTCTTCGTCTATGACGTGGAGATTGACCTGCTCGGTGGCAAGCGTGCTGCGTACAGCATCGTCACCATGCAGCCGGAGAGCGAATTCCGCGAACTGGTCAGTGGCTTCCGCGACCAGCTCTACCTTTGGCTCGGCGGCGCGCTTCTGTTGCTGCTGGGCCTGCTCTGGCTCGGCCTGGGCTGGGGCTTTCGCTCCATGCGCGGGCTGCGCTCGGAGCTGGACCAGATCGAGGCCGGTGATCGCGAACGCCTGAGCGATGACCATCCAGCCGAGATGCTGCGTCTGACCGACTCGGTCAACCGCCTGCTGGAAAGCGAGCGCGCCCAGCGCGAGCGCTATCGCAATTCCCTGGGCGACCTCGCTCACAGCCTGAAGACTCCGCTGGCGGTGCTGCAGGGCGTCAGCGAAACCCTCGCCGACCAGCCGCAGAACCGCGAGCAGATGCAGGTGCTGCAGACCCAGATCGAGCGCATGAGCCAGCAGATCGGCTACCAGTTGCAGCGCGCGACCCTGCGCAAGAGTGGCCTGATTCGCCACCGCGCGGCCCTCGATCCGCTGCTGGATACCATCGCTGGTGCGCTGGACAAGGTCTACCACGACAAGCGCGTGAAGCTCGAACGTGATATCCCGCCGGGCCTGGCCCTGCCGCTGGAAAAGGGCGCGCTGCTGGAGATGCTCGGCAACCTGCTGGAGAACGCCTATCGCCTGTGCCTGACCACGGTGAAGGTCAGCGCGCGCAAGGAGGGTCGAATGTTCGAACTGATCATCGAGGACGACGGCCCCGGTGTTCCCGCCAGCCAGCGCGAGCGCATCCTCAAGCGCGGCGAGCGCCTGGATACCCAGCATCCCGGCCAGGGCATCGGCACGGCGGTGGTCAAGGACATCATCGACAGCTACGACGGCGAGCTGGCGCTGGAGGATTCCGCGCTGGGCGGCGCTTGCTTCCGCATTCGCCTGCAGGGTTGATCGAGAGTCGGCGCGAACACTCATCGCACCGCGCCCCCGCAGACGAGATCGTGCCTTCGTCTCATTCCCCCTGCTGTGCCCGATACGCCCCCGGCGTCAGTCCCGTCCATTTCTTGAACGCCCGGTGGAACGCCGATGGCTCGGAGAAACCGAGCTGGTCGGCGATATCCTGAATGGAGTGCTCGTCGCGGCCCAGGTAGTAGATCGCCAGGTCGCGGCGCAGCTGGTCCTTCAACTCCTGGAAGTTTGGCCCTTCTTCCCGCAGATGGCGGCGCAGGGTCTGCGGGCTCATGTGCAGTTGCGCAGCGACCTGCTCCAGGTCCGGCCAGCGGCGGCAGTCGCGGCCGAGCAGGCGGCGGATCTGGCTGGTCAGGCTGTCGCCGCCGTCGGGGCGGGCGAGCAGGTCGGCGGGCGAGTCCTTGAGGAAGTGCTTGAGCGTGCGCTCGTCCTGCAGCAGCGGCATGTCCAGGTAGCGCGCTTGCAACAGCAGGCTGGTGCTGCCGGCGGAAAAGCGGCGAGGGCAGGGGAACAGCAGGTCGTACTCGGCCTGGTGCTCGGGCGGCGGGTAGCTGAAGGTGGCTTCCTCCAGGCGGATGCGCTGGCCGATCAGCCAACTGGCCAGGCGATGCCAGATCAGCAGCAGGCTCTCGGCAAGGAAGTGGTCCGGGTCGCGCAGGTGGGTCTCGTCCAGGGTCAGCCGGGCGCGGTCACCGTCGCGCACCAGCTCGATCCGCGGCGCCTCGGGAAACAACCCGTAGAACAGCGAACCGCGGCCCAGCGCCTTCTCCAGCGTGCGGCAGTGGATGATCGCGTTGCACATCATGGCGAAGGTGCCGCGCTTGCTCGGCAGGCTGCCGAAACCCATGTATTCGTCGTCCAGCGCTTCCCAGAGGGTCTGCATCAGCCGGCTGAACTGCTCGGGATCGATCCGTGCGCGAGGTTCGTCGAGGATGGCCGGGACGATGCCGGCGTCGCGCAGCAGCGCCTGGACGTCGAGGCCCTTGCGCTGGGCGCCATGGACGGCGGCGCGGACGAAATGGCTGGCAATGGTGCGTTCACGCATGAGCGGTCCTTGTTGTTCTGTCCGCATGTCCGAAAGAACAGTGCGGCAAACCCGATCGAACCTGATCGGAGTTCTACAATCTACGGTACGAAGGCCGTGGCGGATACCCGCCAGAGGGCGGGAAACCCGCCAGCGAGGAGGCGGGTTTCCGCCAGATTCGGCGCCTTCCGTGCCCTGACTTTTTACGGAAGCCGTTGAATTTAAAGGGGTTACATATTTTCTAAAGGTCTGGCACAGCACTTGCGATAGGCAAGCAAGGCCTGCCGTCTGGCATGCCCTGAAAACAAATTCTCCCATTGCAGGGAGATAACGCGTTCGGTCTTGCGCCTCCCCCGGAGCGCAGGCCCAGAGGACAAAGCTGCCATGACCAAGCAACCCTTCTACAAAAGCCTGTATGTGCAGGTACTGATCGCCATCGCCATCGGTATCGCACTCGGCCACTTCTACCCCGACACCGCCAAACTGATGAAGCCGCTGGGCGATGGCTTCGTCAAACTGATCAAGATGGCCATCGCGCCGATCATCTTCTGCACCGTGGTTACCGGTATCGCCGGCATGCAGAGCATGAAGGCCGTGGGGAAGACGGGTGGCATGGCGCTGCTGTACTTCGAAATCGTTTCGACCATCGCGCTGATCATTGGCCTGGTCGTGGTCAACGTCGTCCAGCCGGGCGCCGGCATGCACGCCGACGTCGCCACGCTGACCGCCGAAATGAACAAGAACGCGGCACTAACCGGCTTCATCGCTTCGGGCGAGAAGCAGAGCACCATCGACTTCTTCATGAACGTCATCCCGAGCACCGTGGTCGGCGCCTTCGCCAACGGTGACATCCTCCAGGTGCTGTTCTTCTCCGTGCTGTTCGGCTACGCGCTGCACCGCCTGGGTGACTACGGCAAGCCGGTGTTCGAGTTCATCGATCGCATCACCCACGTGATGTTCAACATCATCAACGTGATCATGAAGGTCGCGCCCATCGGTGCCTTCGGTGCCATGGCCTTCACCATCGGTGCCTACGGCCTCGGCTCGCTGGTGCAGCTGGGCCAGCTGATGCTGTGCTTCTACGTCACCTGCCTGCTGTTCGTGCTGATCGTGCTGGGCGGCATCGCCCGCGCCCACGGTTTCAGCATCCTGCGCTTCATCTCCTACATCCGCGAAGAACTGTTGATCGTGCTGGGCACCTCGTCCTCCGAATCGGCCCTGCCGCGCATGATCGCCAAGATGGAAAAACTGGGCGCCGACAAGAGCGTCGTCGGCCTGGTGATCCCGACCGGCTACTCGTTCAACCTGGACGGCACCTCGATCTACCTGACCATGGCCGCCGTGTTCATCGCCCAGGCCACCGACACTCCGATGGACATCACCCACCAGCTGACCCTGCTGGTCGTCCTGCTGATCGCCTCCAAGGGCGCCGCCGGGGTCACCGGTTCGGGCTTCATCGTGCTGGCTGCCACCCTGTCCGCCGTTGGCCACCTGCCGGTGGCGGGCCTGGCGCTGATCCTGGGCATCGACCGCTTCATGTCCGAAGCCCGCGCGCTGACCAACCTGGTCGGCAATGGCGTGGCCACCATCGTGGTCGCCAAGTGGTGCAAGCAGCTGGACGAGAAGACCCTGTCCGCAGAACTGGCCGCCGGCCCGGGCAACTCCGCGGAGCTGCAGCCGTCCTGACGCGCTTTTCAAAGAGCAATTCGGCCCGGTGAACGTGAAGCACCGGAGCCTTTCCAGCCCGCTCGATTGAGCGGGCTTTTTTATGGGCGGGTGGTTGGTGGCGGCGCGCGTTTTGTAGGAGCGAGCTTGCTCGCGAACGGTTTCCCGGCAGCTTTGGAGGTGGGCGGGTTCGCGAGCAAGCTCGCTCCTACAGTGGCTGCGGGCGTGTGCAGCCAGGACGGGGCGTCGTCAGCCTTGCAACATTCCAGGGAGCGCCCGGCGCGCATGGGAGCGGACTCCGCTCGCGATTGGCCGGCCGCCAGCGGGGAGGGTGTGCATCAACGAGAAAGGCGCACGCAGAAGCATGCGCTGAAGAAGCGGAAAGGAATCAGAGAATGATCTTGTCCTTGAGCTTCTCCGCCGCCTGCTGCAGCGCCTGGATGACCCGTTCCTTGTCGTAGTTCTGCACGTTGTTGGTGTCCAGGTACATGGAGAAGCCCGGCACCTCGTGCTCGACGAAGCTGGGGTTGGAGCCCAGGTCGCGGCGGAAGTCGACCACCTGGTAGATCTGTACCGGCTTGCTGAAGCCCTTCACGGCGATCTGCCCCTTGTCGCGGCACATCAGCACGTCTTTGACCAGCGAGTAGGTCTCGTGGCTGATGAGGATCTCGCCGGCTTCGGCGGCGCTTTCCAGGCGGCTGGCGAGGTTCACTTCGCGGCCGATGATGGTGTAGTCCATGCGCGTGTCGGCGCCGAAGTTGCCCACGGTGCAGTAGCCGGTGTTCAGGCCCATGCGCACTTCCAGCGGCTTGGTGATGCCCTGGGCGCGCCACTGCTGGCGCATGACCTTCATGTGCTTGCGCATGGCCACCGCCATGGACACGGCGGCCACGGCGTCTTTCTTCGCGCCCTGAGTGGCCGGGTCGCCGAAGAACACCATCACGCAGTCGCCGACGAACTTGTCGATGGTGCCGCCGTACTTCAGGGCGATCTTCGACATCTCGTTGAGGTAGTTGTTGAGCATGTCGGTGAGGGCTTCGGCTTCCAGTTCCTCGGACAGCTCGGTGAAGCCCTTGATGTCGGAGAAGAACACCGTGAGCTTCTTGCGCTGGGTTTCCAGGCGCACCGTGCGCTTGCCGCTGAAGATCGACTCCCACACCTGCGGCGACAGGTACTTGGCCAGGTTGCTGGCCAGGCGCGCGGCCTTTTCCTGCTCCAGGGTGATGTCCGAGCGGGCCTGGGCCAGGCGCAGGCCCTGCTGGTGCACGAAGAAGGCGGTGATGCAGATGTACAGGGTCGAGAACAGCACGCTGACCAGCGAAACGATGGCAGGGGTCGCGCCCTTGTAGCCCGGAGTGATCAGCGCCGCAGACAGCACCGAGGCGCTCAGCCCCACCAGCAGCGCCAGCCCCAGCGAGCGCAGGCCGCCGATGATCAGTGCCGAGAAGGAAAGGATCAGCACCAGCATCAGGCTGGGTACCTCGGAGAACCCCAGCAGCGTGGTGGCGATACCGGCGTGCAGCGCGTCGATGAACAGCAGCACCAGGCGGGTACGCTGCGGGTTGTCGCGCTTGAAGCGGCGGCTGACCTGCTGGGCCAGGTGCGGGTAGAGCAGGGCGTACGGGATCATCCAGAGGATGTCGTAGCCGAAGTACTTGGCGAAGGTGCCGGCGGTGATGGTCGCGGCGATGGCGATATAGGCCAGCACGCGGGAATGGTATTCGCGCAGAGGGGTGGGGGAGAGCGGACTACTGGATCGCTCGAGAACGTTAGGCTTCATGCGCAGGAAACTTCCCTAATGCGTGTGGGCTTGTGGCCAATTACGCGTCTGAATTTTGGGAATCTTATTCCATGCGCTACCCCGGAGCCAGCGGCGGCTAGCGACTGCTCGTCGCGGACCGCCGGTCGCTTCGGGACCCTCAGGCCATGCTGCCGTCGGGCTTCTGGTAGATCGAGCGGCGCGGCTGGGCGAAGACCCGGCGCAGCATGGGTTCGAAGAACTCCAGGGGCAGCACTTCGCCGTCCGGATCGAAGGCGGCGGCGTCGTAGCGCGCGCAGAATTCGATGGTCCGCTCGAACTGCGGGTGGTCCTTGAACTGCTCGCGCAGGTGCCGGTCCAGGCCCAGGTGATGGAAGAAGTAGTAGCCCTGGAAGATCGCGTGCTTCTCGATCATCCACAGGTTCTCCTCGCTGACGAACGGCTTGAGGATGGCCGCGGCGATGTCGGCGTGGTTGAACGAGCCGAGGGTGTCGCCGATGTCGTGGAGCAGGGCGCAGACCACGTATTCCTCGTCGCGACCGTCGCGGTGGGCCAGGGTGGCGGTCTGCAGCGAGTGGGTCAGGCGGTCTACCGGGAAGCCGCCGAAGTCGCCGTCGAGCAGGCGCAGGTGGGTCATGATCCGGTCGGGCAGAAGCGCGGCGTACTGGCCGAAGTCCTTGGCGATGATCGCCCAGTCCTCGGCGGTGCCGTCTTCCATGTGGGTGAAGTTCGCGCGTGCGTTCATCAGGCTGTGCTCTCTTGTGATTGTCGTGGCGTGTCTGGATGGCACCGATCCAGTCTAGAAGCCTGACGGGCACGCGGTAGTGTCCGTGCAGCGCCAGCGGGGTGTCCCGGCACGCGCGAATGGTGCGGCATCAGCCGCGCGGATGGCGGCGGGTGTTCAAGGTTCGCTCAGGGGTTCTGCGGATCGTGCCCCAGCGACTGCAGGAACAGCGAGAACAGCTCCGGCTGCGAGGAGATGTCGAGCTTGTTGTAGAGGTGGCGGCGGTGGACCTTGATGGTCTCCGGGGAGATCGCCAGGCGCTCGGCCATGGCCTTGGAGGAGTAACCCCGCAGGATCAGCCGGGCGATCTCCAGTTCGCGTTCGGAGAGCACACCCGCGCCGAAGTGGCTCAGGGCGTCACGTACCTGCACTGCCACGCCGTCGCTGGCGCCCGGCAGCAGGCGCTGGCTGCGTTGCTGCCAGTGCTGCTGCATCAAGGCCAGCACCCAGGGGCAGAGCATCGCCAGCAGGCCGGTCTGCTCGCCATCGAACAGCCGGCGCATACCCAGTGACAGCGACAGCGCGCCCTGGCCGGGCAACTGCAGGATGAACTGCACCTCGTCCTCCAGCACGTTGTCGTGGAAGTAGCTGAGGAAGTACTCGCTCTGGCGGAACTGGTCCGGGGAGATTTCCTCCAGCCGGTACAACCCGCTGGGCACGCCCTCGCGGCAGGCCTGGTAGAACGGGTCGAGCTGGTAGAGGCCGTCCAGGTAGATGGCCATGGCGGCTGGGCCGGCGGTGGGCTCGGCATCGTATTCCTCCAGCGCCACCGGAGTGCCGCTGGCCGGGTAGAACATCGCCAGGGCGTTATCGAACGGCAACCACTGGTGCAGCAGCAGGACCAGTTGCTTCCAGAAGCGCGGCTGGCCGATCTGCTCGATGGCGCGACCAAGGTTGGCGTGCATGCCGACTTCGCGGAACAGGTTGTGCATCCGAGGGGATTCTCTGAGAGGGGCGGAGGAGTCGGCCCACGGTTTCCTCCTTTTAACCCGTCGCCGTCAAGGGGGCGTAACCCCAAATGGTGATTGGCCGTCCCCCTCGCCATGCCCAGACTGCACCCCACGCAGCGCCCCGCTCAGAGGGCGCATCAAGGTCTTCGTTCCTGCCTCAGCCACCAATAACAACACGAGGAAACAACGATATGAGCGCTTCCCCTGCGCCAGCGAGCGCGCTCAAGCCCAGCCTGGGCGTGCTCGACGTAGTCGCCATCACCGTCTCGGCGGTCACCCCCGCCAGCTCCGTTTTCGTCATCGCTCCCTTTGCCATCCAGCAGGCCGGCAGCGGGGCCTTCCTGGCGTTCGTCTTCGCCGGGTTCCTGGCCCTGATGTTCGCCTGGTGTTATGCCGAGCTGGGCCGGGCCCACAGCTCCGCCGGCGGCGAGTATGTCTACGCCAAGCGCGTGTTCGGCGGGCTCGCCGGCTACGCCACCTTCCTTACCGTACTGGTCTCGCTGCTGTTCATCCCGCCGGTACTGGCGACGGGGGCGGCGACCTATCTCAACAACGCCCTGGGGACGAACTTCGACACCCAGACCGTGGCCCTGGTGATAGTCGCCGCCAGCTACGTGCTGGGCATCCTGAATATCCGCGTGAACGCCTGGATCACTGGCGTGTTCCTGCTCTGCGAAGTGGCGGCGCTGCTGGTGATCGTGGTGCTCGGCTTCGGCCATGTCAGCCAGCCGGTGAGCGTGCTGGTGCAGCCGCAGCACATCGACGGCGGGATACTGGCCGCCGCGCCCTGGGCGCTGGTGGTCGGCGCCGTGGGTACCGCGCTGTTCTCCTACAACGGCTTCGGCGGCGCGGTGCTGCTGGCCGAGGACATGAAGTGCGGCGGCCGCAACGTACACCGTGCGGTGATCTGGTCGCTGGTGCTGGTGGTGGCGATCGAGATCGTCCCGCTGACCGCGCTGCTGCTGGGCGCGCCTTCGCTGAAAGATATGATCGCCAGCCCCGACCCGGTCGGCTACCTGCTCACCGCCCACGGCAACGAAACGCTGTCGCGGCTGGTCAGCGCCGGCATCTTCCTCTCGGTGTTCAACGCCATAGTCGCCATCGTCATCCAGGTCGGCCGGGTGATCTTCAGCAGCGGCCGCGACGAGCTGTGGACGCCGCTGATGAACCGCGCCTTCACCCGCATCCATCCGCGCTGGGAGTCGCCGTGGATCGCCACGCTGTTCCTCGGGGTGCCCTCGGCGGCGCTGAGCTTCAGCTCGAACCTGGAGGAGCTGACCTCCTTCACCGTGCTGCTGCTGGTGATGGTCTACCTGGTGGTGGCGCTCTGCGCGCTGTTCAGCCGCGTGCTGCGCCGCGATCGCGAGCACCCGTACCGCATGCCGCTGTGGCCGTTGCCGGCGATGCTGGCCGTGGTCGGCGCCGGCTACCTGTTGCTCAACCTGCTGATGGACGCTTCCTCGCGGGACATCATGATCATTGTCGGGATACTGGCCGTGTCGGTGATTCTCTACAGCACCTACGGCAAGCTCAGCCCGGCCTTCCAGAAGCTCTGAAACCCTGCTCGACAACCAAGGAGACAGCATGCGCGCTCGTCAACTCGGCATCACCCTCGGCCTGGGCACGCCCGGCGAGTTCAACGCCATCACCGACGTTCCCGGCATCCGCGTCGGCCACAGCACCCTGATCGGCGAGCGCGAGGGGCGCGCCGTACGCACCGGGGTCACGGTGGTCCAGCCGCGCGAGGGGGCGGCACGCCAGCAACCCTGTTTTGCCGGCTGCCATGTGCTCAACGGCAATGGCGACGCCACGGGGCTGGAGTGGATTCGCGAGGCGGGCCTGCTGACCACGCCCATCGCCATCACCAATACCCACAGTGTGGGCGTGGTGCGCGATGCGCTGATCGCCGCCGAGCATGCCGAGTTGGCCGACCCGTCCATCTACTGGTGCATGCCGGTGGTGATGGAAACCTACGATGGGCTGCTCAACGACATCTGGGGCCAGCATGTGGGCGCCGAGCAGGTGCGCGAGGCGTTGGCCGCGGCCGAGTCCGGCCCGGTGCGGGAAGGCCCGGTGGGTGGCGGCACGGGGATGATCTGCCACGAGTTCAAGGGCGGTATCGGCACGGCCTCGCGCAAGCTGCCGGCGGAGCAGGGCGGCTGGACCGTGGGCGCACTGGTGCAGGCCAACCATGGCCAGCGCCGTGAGCTGCGGGTGGACGGCTACCCGGTCGGCCGCCAGCTGGGCGACCTGTCGTCGCCTTTCGCCGAACAGGGCACGCCGGGCATGGGCTCCATCGTGGTGATCCTGGCCACCGATGCGCCGTTGCTGCCGCACCAGTGCCAGCGCCTGGCGCAACGCGCCTCGTTGGGGATCGCCCGGACTGGTGGCGGGACCGACGATTCCAGCGGCGACATCTTCCTTGCCTTCGCCACCGGCAACCGCGGCCTGCCGCCGGCGGACTACGGGCGCAAGAACCTGCCGTTCGCCACGGCGCTGGAGATGGTCAACAACGACCACATCTCGCCACTGTTCGCCGCCGCGGCGGAAGCGGTGGAGGAGGCCATCGTCAACGTGCTGCTGGCCGGCAAGGACATGCGCACCGACGACGGCGTGCTGGTGCCGGCGCTGAGCGGGGAGCTCTTGCTGGCGGCATTGCGTGAGACCGGCTGGAAGGGATAACCGGGGCATCCGGCACACTGTTGCATGAACGGAGCATGAAAAAAGCCGGAGCTGCTGGGCAGCTCCGGCTTTTGTCTTTGGCGTCCCGATGGATCAGTTCGGGGTATAGATCTGGTCGAACACGCCGCCGTCGGCGAAGTGCGTCTTCTGCACGGTGCGCCAGTCGCCGAAGGTCTTCACCACGGAGAAGAAGTCCACCTTCGGGAAGCGGTCGGAGAACTTGGCCAGTACTTCCGGGTTGCGCGGGCGCAGGTAGTTGTTCGCCGCGATGGTCTGGCCTTCGTCGGACCACAGGTACTTCAGGTAGGCCTCGGCTTCGGCGCGGGTGCCTTTCTTGTCGACCACCTTGTCGACCACCGCCACCGGCGGCTCGGCTTCGGCGGAGACGCTCGGGTAGACCACTTCGAAGCCTCCACGGCCGAACTCGCGGGCGATCATCTCGGCTTCGTTCTCGAAGGTCACCAGCACGTCGCCGATCTGGTTCTGCATGAAGGTGGTGGTCGCTGCGCGGCCGCCGGTGTCCAGCACCGGGACGTTCTTGAACAGCTGGGCGACGAATTCCTTGGCCTTGGCTTCATCGGCGCCGTGCTTCTGCGCGTAGCCCCAGGCAGAGAGGTAGGTGTAGCGGCCGTTGCCCGAGGTCTTCGGGTTCGGCACCACGACCTGGATACCCGGCTTCACCAGGTCGTCCCAGTCCTTCAGGCCCTTCGGGTTGCCCTTGCGCACGATGAACACGGTGGCGGAGGTGAAAGGCGCGCTGTTGTTCGGCAGGCGGGTCGCCCAGTCCTTCGGCACCAGGCCGCCATTGTCGGCCAGGGCGTCGATGTCGGTGGCCTGGTTCATGGTGATGACGTCGGCCGGCAGGCCGTCGATCACGGCGCGGGCCTGCTTGCTGGAACCGCCGTGGGACATCTGGATGGTGACCTTCTCGCCTTTTTCGGCCTGCCAGTGTTTCTGGAAGGCGGCGTTGTAGTCCTTGTAGAAGTCGCGCATCACGTCGTAGGAGACGTTGAGCAGGGGCTGGGCGGCCTGGGCGGCGGAGGCCAGGGCAAGGCCGGCGGCCAGCAGCGAGGCGCTGAACAGACGTTTCACGAGCAGTTCCTTTTGGCAGTGTTGTTGGGCGTCGATTATGCCGACAGGTTATATGGCAATTAAATACTTAAAGGCTATTTGCTTATGCGGCGAGCCGTTTCCCGCGCCGCGCTGTTGCGCATGCCACGAAGAGGAAAGTTGCCCGGCAGCCTAGCAGGCCGGCCGGGCAAGGGCTGCACCGGCAGTCGTCATTCCAGCCCGCTGACTTCCAGCTCCTTGGGATACTCGACGCTGAACTTGAGGGTGGTACTGCGTTTCTCGCCCGGTTTCAGCTGCCAGTCCCACAGCAGCTTGCCGTCGTCTTCGCGCCTGGCCTCCTGGCCTTCGGGCTCCAGCAGGGCGACCTTGATCTGCTCGTTGCGCGAGATCGGCAGCTGGTCCTTGAACTGCAGGCGCTGCTCGGTCTTGTGGTTGTTCTGCGCGTCGATGCGGAACTCGTAGGTGACGCGCTTGCGGCCGCCGGTGAGGCCGGTGTAGTCGGTGTAGCGGTTGACCAGCTTGCGCTTGATCGACATCGCTTCGTCGCCGCCCAGGGCCAGCTCGAAGGTCTCGCCCGGCATCACCGCGCGCAACTGGCCGCTGGCGACGAAGGTATTGCCCAGGTAGGTGTTGAGGGTCCCGGGCAACAGTGGGTAGTCGCTGGCATTGCGGGTATCGGCCTGCAGGTACGCGGCTTCGCGCAGTGATGGCGTGGCCAGGTAGCGGAAGGTCGCCGGCAGCTTGAACTGGGCGATGGAAACCTTCTGCGAGCTGCCATCGCTGTTGAGCGTGGCGCGGGTCGGGATATGGAAGGAGGCGCTGGTGGTGGCACCGCTGACGTCGGCGACGGCGACAGGCATTTCCGCCAGCGAACCGGCCACGGCCTGTTCGTCCGCGACGAAGCGCTGGGCCTTCTTCGCTTCCATCGCCATCATCGGTGCGGCCGGTGCTGGAGCGGGGCGGGCGGGCATTACCGTGCGTGGATCGAAGGTCTCGACGAACCATGGCGACAGCGCCGGCACGCTGCTGCCCAGGTTGGGGCGAGCGGTGGACAGGGTGAGGTCGACGTCCGTCCAGTCCTCGCCGCTGCTCTGCCGGACTATGCCCTGGTAGGTCAATTCGATCTTGTCCTCACCGTCGCGCAGACGGGCGTCGTAGGCCGGGCGCCAGGAGGCATCGTAGAGCGTGTAGTTGAGCTGCAGCTGGACTTGTGCCGGCTTCTCCAGCGCCACGCGCAGGATGGCCCGCTTGTAGTGGGTGCCGTCGCCGGCCAGGTGGCTGCGCTGGTTCTCCAGTTCCTGCTTGCGTTGCTGCAGTTCCTCGCCCTGCTGGTCGAGCTTGCGCTGCTCGTCGAGGATGCGGCCCAGGTTGCCTTCGCTCATCTGCAGCAGGTTCTTCAGTTCGTCGATGCTCAGCAGTGCCTGGTTCTTGCCCGGCTTGGTGCTGCTGGCCTGGATGTCGGCGAGGAACTGCTTCTGGTTTTCCAGCACGCTGCCGCGGTCGCTGATCTCGCGCTCCTGCCGTTCGAGGTCGCGCAGTTGCGCGTCCAGCTGTTGCAGGCGGTTGTCCTCGGAGGGCGGTGAAACCTGCGGCGCGCTGCTGACGTCGAGCAGGGTCGCGGCGGCGCTGGCACTGAGCGAGGCCTGCAGGCTGTTGTCATCGATGCGCAGGGGCAACTGCTCCAGGGCGATCTCGTGCTGGCCGGCGGGCAGCTGCAGGGTGGCGGTGCGGGTGACGATGGCGCGGTCGGTGTAGACGGTCACCGCGCTGATGCGGCTGTCGGCCACCTGTGGCGCGGCCAGCAGCGAGGTGCTGGCCAGCGCACCGGTCATGGCGAGGATCAGTGGATGGAGTCGAAAGGGCATGTGCTCACCTCGGGGCCTGGAAGGCGACCGACACTGCGGAACGCCACCATGGCGTCCGTCCATGACGCTTGTGACGAAGGGGGCGCAGGCAACGGGTTGAGACTGGGTGAATTCATGCCGCGATGGGCGACGAACGGTTACCTGGGTCAGCCCCTGGCAGTGTCACCCGCCCTTGGGAACAGCGCGTTGCCGCAGCGCGAGCAGAACGCCGCTTCGGCCTCGTGGCTGGCCTTGGCGCAGGCCGGGCAAGGCTTGTCCAGTTGCCCTGGCGGGCGTTCCTGGCGCATGGCGTTGTGCAGTTCGGCGCTGAAGATGCCGGTGGGCACGGCGATGATCGAGTAGCCGGTGAGCATCACCAGGCTGGCGATGGCCTGGCCCAGCGGCGTCTTCGGGGTGATGTCGCCGAAGCCCACGGTGGTCAGGGTGACGATGGCCCAGTAGATGCCACGGGGGATGCTGGTGAAGCCGTGCTCGGGGCCTTCGACCACGTACATCAGCGAGCCGAACACCGTCACCAGGCTCATCACCGAGACGAAGAACACCGTGATCTTCTGCCGGCTGCCGCGCAGGGCGGTGAGCAGGAAGTCGGCCTGGCGCAGGTACTGGCGCAGCTTGAGGATGCGGAAGATGCGCAGCACCCGCACGATACGGATCACCAGCAGATACTGGGCGTTGGGGTAGAAGATGGCGATCACCCCCGGCAGCACCGCCAGCAGGTCGACCAGCCCGTAGAAGCTCAGGGCATAGCGCAGGGGCTTGGGCGAGCAGTACAGGCGTAGCAGGTATTCGATCAGGAACAGGCCGTTGATCACCCACTCGATGTCGCTGAGCAGGCCGCCGTAGGCGTTGCTGATCTCGTCGACGCTGTCGAGGATCACCACCAGCAGGCTGGCGAGGATGACGATCAGCAGCGCGCTGTCGAAGCGCCGGCCGGCGACCGTGTCGGACTGGAAGATGATGACGTAGAGGCGCTGGCGCCAGCTTTGGGGGTCGGCCATGGATGAATCCGCGGAACGGGTTCAGTCACCTTAGCCGAGATGCGGCGGGGCGGCTGATGC
>NZ_MACM02000180.1:0-3696 GCF_001675465.2 Pseudomonas sp. AU12215 | reverse complement strand
GTCCGAATGAGCGTGGAACAGGTGTCCGGATCATGTATAAACGTGCCATGTCGGTGGATGCTGATTCCGGCAGTGAAAAGCTGTGGACCTTCCGAGAGGCTTGCAGAGGTATCGGAATCGAGTCCATCCAGGGGGAGACTGTCTTTCTGGATGAAAGCGAAAGTAGTTACCTGACACCTGAGGAAATGATGAACCTGCTGGTGAAGCGAATTCGTCTCAACAGCCAGGCATAGCTGCCCGTATTCCCCTGATAAGAGCATACGCCAGGCTTTCTAGGAGCCTCTCTTATAGAAAGCCTGTCGTGGTTGGCGTCTGTATTTCTCGGTCTGCCCCAGTCGCTTGTATGACCAATGCAGGGATGCCTCCTGCTGTTGATCAACCGGATGAGTCTGTGGGGGCAACGGCTCATTGATCGTGGCTGTCAAGTCTCTGCTGTTCCGTAGAAAAAAACCAATCCAGCACCTGGTATGAAACCAACAACCAGGTGCCACGCCATGACCACTGAATCCCTTTCCCAATCCGCAATATCCATCCAGATCGAGAAGCTCGTAAACGCCTTCCAGTATTCGCATACTCAGTCGTTTGAGATGGCTACCGACACCACCGGTGAGTCGGTCGCGGTGACGACCTCACTGACGCATGACATTTGGAACCTGCGGCGGATGTACGAGTTTGTCGTTGCTGCTGTGGATGGCTATGAGCTGAGTAGACACCTTTCGGTCTTTCTGGAGGGATGTCAGAGCATCGGCATTGAGTTTAGTCCTCTGGTAGGCATGACCTGTCTCGATGAGAGCGAGAGCAGGTATCTAAGTCCCGAGGAAACCTTGGAGCTGCTGGTACAGCGTATTCATGAGCTCACTCTTAGCCCTTCGTTTCAGCGTCTTCAGAATGACTGGAAGTACCACACCAAGCGGAGCGGGCGTAAGGCAGTCAGCTATCTGCATCGATTGTTGGATCGTCACGGTCGGCTAGTGATCGTGCGAGCCAAGCTGACCTATTTGCCAGAGGCTGCTGCAGCGTTGCGTGTGGAGCAGGTTTTTGCAGACCTGGAGCAACTGATGCGCGAAAGGAGACGTCGCTCGATCAGTCGTTACGAGGTGGGCCACATTTGTTCTGTGGAGCAAGGCAGTACGGACTTTTTCATCCCTGTAACGTTCTTCTTCGACGCGACCTACGTCAAAAGTGACTGGAACAAGGCCCATAGCCTTGGTGAGCTATGGCGAGAGGTCACCAAGGGTAGGGGAGGTTACTGCTGCTGGAACCATGACAAGATGGTCAGCGCCGCGGATATGGGCATCGGTACACTGGATCGGAATGATGAGGTCGCGACGGAAATTGCTGCCGACGTCTTGCAGCATCTCGCTCAAGCGAGTGGGAGACTGCAGATCAAACCATTGAGGGCTAAGCGAGTCCGTATCGGGTCGGCGCGATAACCATTGAGCAGAGGAGAACGAAATGTTTGACTTTTACATCGATGATGATCGCGAAGGAACGCTGGATTTTGATCATGAAGCGGCAGCCAAGGCAGGCTATTTTGGCATTCCCATCGAGGACCTTGATGATATTGCCTACAGGGAAATTGAGAAGGTGAGAAAGGGGCAGTAGGAGGGGCTGTAGCGGCCTTGCTCAACAGAATGCAGTCCACGGAGCTGTCGTTTCCCGACTGTGGATTCAACGACTAAGCGCAATACTCTCTCTCGCCTAAGTATGGGTGGTGTACTGCGTTCGCCGATTGAGTCTACAGCCGATTGCTGACGCTGGTGAGAGGCAGCTACCGACCCATAGCGGACTACCGCTCAATAGGTGCTGCGATAAATGAACCAGGCAGTGAGCACGACGAATGGAGCTAGCAGAACGCCGGTTTCCGGGGAAGTGCTCCGCTGTCCGGATCAACTCACCTCAAGTAATTTGACGGAGCCTTTAACGACCAATGGCTCCCTTCTTATACTCGTCAGCAGCCACTGTCGAGACGTGTGCCAATGTTGATGTGTGTAATGACGCTCGGGTGCAAGGGTGTGGTAGTCTTAAGACGGGCCGATCTTCTGGCGGATTATTTCTCAAGGAGTACGTTATGAGGTTTAGGGAATCTTGCATTGGTTTGTTGTTTGGCTTGCTTGCTTTTGCTGCAACATCTACTCAAGCAGCCACAATGCGTTGTGGAAGTAATTTGATAAGCGAAGGCGAATTGATAGTTGATGTGATTAGGAAGTGTGGTCAGCCAGCGCAGCGTCAGGTTGTGGGTCCTGCTGTCGACGCTAATGGTTACGTAGCAAAAGGCGCTGCAACAATTGAGAATTGGGTTTATGGCCCCAGCAATGGGGCATATCAATACCTGCGCTTTGTCGATGGCAGATTGGTTGAAATCCGCACTCGAATGAATTGATGGCGGGCGCAGGTACTCAGTGAGTACCTGCGAAGGGGCATTAGCCCGCAGTGCCGATGACATCCAGCAGAGTAGCGATGGGGGTACTTTGAGCGCTTGCGACAATGATCGTCGTGTTCGCCCCAGCATTGCTGACGGTTTGTTGAAGGTTGTTTGCCGTTAATTGCGCGCCGTTGAATGTGGCGCTGAAGAGTTTGCCAGCTCCGGCAATAGAGAGAAGTTGAAGCATGGTGTTGATGTTTACTGCTTGAGCAGTGTTAATACTGATCTTGGTCATAGTCCCCGCTGCAGTCAGCGCTTGCTGCAGATTATCTGCTGTCAATTGCGCGCCATTGAAGTCTGCGCTGAAGTTCTTATTGTTGCCCGCATTCTGTATGGCCTGAAGGAGGGCCGTGATGTTCGCCGCCTGGGCGGTGTTGACGCTGATGCTCGAGTTGGTTCCTGCCGCGCTGACGGCTTGCTGAAGGTTGTTCGAAGTCAGTTGAGCGCCATTGAAATCGGCGCTGAATTTCTTGGTATAGCCAGCGATGCTAAGTAACTGTAGCAAAGTTGTGATGTTGATCGCTTGGGCGGTATTTACGCCAATCGAAGTATTTGTGCCGGCGGCGGTAAGAGCTTGCTGCAAGTTTGTGCCAGTGAGCTGGGCTCCGTTGAAATTTGCACTAAATGCCTTGCTGCTGCCCGCAGCATTTATCGCCTCGAGAAGGGCGGTAATGTTCGCCGCTTGAGCCGTGTTCACACCGATACTTGTGCCTGATTGCGCGGTGGCTACCGCCTGCTGCAAATTATTTGCGGTGAGTTGGGCGCCATTGAAATCGGCGCTGAAATGTTTGGTGGTGCCCGCGGACGATATTATGGAAAGCAGAGTGTTGATGTTTACCGCCTGTGCAGTATTGACGGCGATGTTGGTGTTGCTGCCGGACGCATTTACTGCTTGTTGCAGATTATTTGAGGTCAACTGAGCACCATTGAATGTGGCGCTCAGGTGCTTGGTATTTCCCGCGATGCCGATGACCTGGAGGAGCGTGGTTATGTTTACGGCCTGAGCAGTGTCGATATTGATGGTTGTGTTGGATCCCGCAGCTGTGATTGCCTGCTGGAGATTGTTTGCGGTAAGGGCTGAACCATCGAAATTAAGTACAAGCTTCATGTTTTGCTAATTCCTTTTTGCAAGTCGAATCGGAGGTGGTCGCTTCATTCAGCGGCGAAAAGAAAGGCGGCCGCAAAAACTGAGTGCAACACCCGACCATTTCGGTAAGGTGTTGCCCCATGTCCTATCACGAACTCAGCGCCACAGAGCGCGTCACGATCCA
>NZ_MACM02000179.1:0-101100 GCF_001675465.2 Pseudomonas sp. AU12215 | reverse complement strand
TTATTCCATTTGCCCGTATGTATTCTTTAACATCTCCAGTGGAGCGTATAACCCACTCAAACCCTTTAATGTGTGTCGCCTTGATTGACCCGTTGGATCTTTTAGTTTGCTCTTTTACAACCAGATCAAACATCAAGTTTTCTAATGAAAGATCGTATGCCAGAATTGGCTTCTCGCCTTCCACTACACTGTTGTAACTCTCCATCCACTTCATAATAAACTTAATATCGATCAGGCATCCCTCCACAAGCTTATTATGAATCTCCCTGCTGTATCCTTCTGTTATTTGCTCGTTCATCCCCGGTCCAGTCGGCCATTCAAACCCTTTGCCGACCCAGCCCTGCCCTTTATATTTATTTTTCAACGAAAGGAAGATATTTTTTAATGCGCCGTATCTTTTTCTATTTACGGTGCGACCTGGATACGAACGAATTAGAAATGACCTAAAATTCACGCATACCTGCCCATCGACATCAGCAACACCTTTGACTGATTTATTGATCGGCTCAGCGCTGTTAAGAAACAGCACAAACTCTTGAATTGAGTAATAGATGTCTTGATGGGATTGATATGTGATCAATCTCTTTGCGGAATGGAGCTGCGCACCTATAAGTAACTGCTGGACAATTAATTTATGGTGCGGATACTCAGTGACAAGATCTGTGAAGTCACGGACGTATTCCCTTGTGCCAGTAGTCTTGTTTCGGACAAGCAACCCTTGAGCTGAAACATCGACTTGTCCCCTAGCAGTGCTTCTTTCTTGAATCGCTTGGGGGGTGTTTTCTGGGAGCTTTCGCTGGAGGGTCGGTCGTTCTCGCGACTCAAGTGCAGACTTGGAGAAAGGCTTGCGAGGCATCTGACGTCCATTTGGATGGGTCTCTAGCCAGCAGTATCAAGGATAGCTAGACACTCTGGCCATACATTTCTTTGTCAACGATAACATGCTCGCAGCCGCGATAGGGATTGATCGAACGGTCGAAGGGCAAGTCCGGCGACTGGTTGCGCGAGATCACCGTCTTCGCCCGCTCGGTGCGGATTTCGGTCACCTGGGGCTTGGGCACTTCGTCATACCAATCGTTATCCACAGGCACCGAGGTGGTCGGCGCGAAGCGGTTGTGCGGATTGCTGGCGGTGCCCCGGCCGCGGGGTGGGAGGGAAGTGGACATGTGGGAAAGCTCTGAAGAATTACTGTATATGAATACAGTAATCCACGGAGTTTTCCACAGCCAGTGATAACTGCCGGGCGGTGGCTAAAGTACCTGGGTGAATAACCAGTACAACCCTGCCGCCAGGCCGATGGCGGCGGGCAGCGTCAGCACCCAGGCCAGCAGCATGTTGCGGATGGTCGGCCATTGCAGGCCGCTGCCGTTGGCCGCCATGGTCCCCGCCACTCCCGAGGAGAGCACTTGTGTGGTCGACACCGGCAGGCCGAAGCCATCCGCCGCGCCGATGGTGAGCATGGCCACCAGTTGTGCCGAGGCGCCCTGTGCATAAGTCAGCGGGGTCTTGCCGATGCCTTCGCCCACCGTGGTGACGATGCGCCTCCAGCCAACCAGCGTACCCAGCCCCAGCGCCAGGGCGACCGCGACCTTCACCCACACGGGAATGAAGCGGATGGTGCGGTCGGCCTCATGGCGCAGCGCCTGCAGGCTGCTCCAGGTTTCCAGATCGAAGCGGTGGCCGCTGCGGTCCAGCAGGCGGATGGTTTCCAGGCTCAGGTAGAGGTCGTTGCGCAGGTCCTGCACCGCTTCGGCGGGCACTTTGTCCAACTGTCCGTGGCGCTGCAGCCGTGTACCGATGTCACCGATCACGCTGCCCAGCGATGGCAGCAGTTCGGGACGCACCACTTCGTCTTCCTGATAGCTCAAGAGGGCCTGGCGCGGGTCCGCCGCAGGCGTGCCGCCGCTGCGGTGCAATTGCTCCTGGCTGGTCTGGATGAGGACGAGCAACTGGCGGGATTGCTCCGGGGAATGGGCGCGATCCACCGCGAATGCCAGGGGAACGGTGGCAATCAGGATCAGCATGATCAGGCCGATGCCCTTCTGCCCGTCGTTGGAGCCGTGGGCGAAAGACACACCGGTACAGGTGAGGATGAGGATCGCGCGAATCCATCGGGGTGGCGGCGTGCGGCCTTCCGGTGCATGGAACAGCGCGCGGTTGCGGATGGTGGAACTCATCACTCGCAGCAGCACGAACGCGGCGAAGAAGCCCACCACCGGCGACAGAAAGAGTGCGTAACCCACTGTCGTCAGCTGCGACCAGGCGTTGCCCGATATGCCGATGTGCCCGGCCATGGCGCCGTGGGCCAGGCCGATGCCGACGATGGAACCGATCAGCGTGTGCGACGAGGACACCGGCAACCCCAGCCACCAGGTGCCGAGGTTCCACAGGATCGAGGCGATCAGCAGGGCGAAGATCATCGCCAACCCGGCGCTGCTATCGACCTTCAGCAGCAGGTCCAGCGGCAGCAGCGAGACGATGGCGAAGGCCACCGCACCGCTGGAAAAGAGCACCCCGAGAAAATTCCACAATCCCGACCAGGCCACCGCGAATCGGGGTGGCAGTGCATTGGTATAGATGACCGTGGCCACCGCGTTGGCCGTGTCGTGGAAGCCGTTGATGAACTCGAAGCCCAGGGCGATCAGCAACGCGACCACCAGTACCAGCACTGACCAGCCAGGCTCCAGGTGGGTGCCGCTGGCGCGGATGTCATGGCCGAGCGCGGCGAAGGTGAAGACCAGCGCGCCAGCCAGCAGCAGGAAGAAGGTCAGGCGCCCCTTGAAGCCATGGGTTTCGCGCAGCACGGGGCTGATCGGGAACTGCGTCAGGCGCGAGGCGCGCATCACCTCCAGCATGCCAAAGCGGTCAAGCACGTGAGGGCTTCCTTCGGGTCAGTGGGGACGTCTGGGTCACGGCGGACTCCTTGCGGCGATGCCCTACAGACTAGCCGGCCATGGCGATCATGGGCTGGCCGGTAAAGCGGGATCGGCGCTCATGCTATGACGGGGCAGCAGCCATGTTCCTTGATGCCGGTGCTGGCGCGCTGCGCTTTGGGTGCTATGAAAAGAAATGCCCCGGCAAGCCGGGGCATTTTCCATGACTCAGTCGAGCCTTATTCCTGCGGTTTCTTCAGCTTCGGATTAGGGAAGAACTGAACCCCCTGCACCTTCGGGTCCTTGGGCTTTTCCAGCGCGCTGGTGTTGACGCGGGTGGACAGCTCTTTCGGCACCGACTGGCCCTGGGCGTTGAGGGTATCGGCGTAGCCACAGGCCACGCATTCGCGGTGCGGCACCCCGTCGACATCCCACATGACGATCTTGTCCTGCTCGCTGCACGCCGGGCAGACGGCCCCGGCGATGAAGCGTTTCTTCACCTCGCTCATCACGCCGCCTCCTCGGAGAGGCCCGAGTGGCGCAGCAGGGCGTCGATGGACGGTTCGCGGCCGCGGAAAGCGACGAACAGCGCCATCGGCTCCTGGGAGCCGCCCTTGGCCAGGATCGCGTCGCGGAAGGCCGCGCCGGTCGCCGGGTTGAGCACGCCTTCTTCCTCGAAGCGCGAGAAGGCGTCGGCGGACAGCACTTCGGCCCACTTGTAGCTGTAGTAACCGGCCGCGTAACCGCCAGCGAAGATGTGCGCGAAGCTGTTGGCGAAACGGTTGTACGCCGGCGGGCGCATCACCGCGACTTCAGCGCGGATCGCCTCGATCACGTCGAGCACGCTGCGGCCGTCGCCATGGGTGGCGTGCAGCTCGAAGTCGAACAGGGAGAACTCCAGCTGGCGGACCATCATCAGGCCGGACTGGAAGTTCTTCGCGGCGAGCATTTTCTCCAGCAGGTCCTGCGGCAGCGGCGCTCCGGTCTCGTAGTGGCCGGAGATCAGCGCCAGGCCTTCGGGCTCCCAGCACCAGTTCTCCATGAACTGGCTGGGCAGCTCCACGGCGTCCCAGGCCACGCCGTTGATGCCGGAAGCACCGGCATGCTCGACGCGGGTCAGCAGGTGGTGCAGGCCATGGCCGAACTCGTGGAACAGGGTGGTGACTTCATCGTGGGTCAGCAGCGCCGGCTTGCCGCCGACCGCGGGGGTGAAGTTGCACACCAGGTAGGCCACCGGCGCCTGCAGGTCGCCACCGGCGGTGCGGCGACGGTCGCGGGCGCCGTCCATCCAGGCGCCGCCACGCTTGTTGGCGCGGGCGTAGAGGTCGAAGTAGAAGCGGCCGACGTGCTGGCCGTTTTCCTCGATCTCGAACAGGCGCACGTCCGGGTGCCAGCGCTCGAAGTCGTTCAGTTCGCGAATCTGGATGCCGTAGAGCTTCTGCACGATGGCGAACAGGCCGCCAAGCACCTTGTCGATCGGGAAGTATTCGCGCAGGGCTTCCTGGGACACGCTGTAGCGCGCCTCGCGCAGCTTCTCGCCGAAGTAGCTGGCGTCCCAGCTCGACAGGTTCGCGCAACCCTGCTCGGCGGCGTAGGCCTTGAGCTGCTCGAGGTCCTGGGCGGCGAAGGGCTTGCTGCGCACGGCCAGGTCGCGGAGGAAGTTCAGCACCTGCTCGGGCGTCTCGGCCATCTTGGTGGCCAGCGACAGCTCGGCGAAGTTCTTGAAGCCCAGCAGGTGCGAAAGCTCCTGGCGCAGGTCGAGGATTTCCTCCATCACCGGGCCGTTGTCGTTATGCCCGGCATTCGGGCCCTGATCGGAGGCGCGGGTGCAGTACGCGGCGTAGACCTCTTCGCGCAGGGCGCGGTCTTCGGCGTAGGTCATGACCGCGTAGTAGCTGGGGAATTCCAGGCTGATCAGCCAGCCGTCGAGTTCCTTGGCCTGCGCGGCGGCCTGCATCTGCGCCTTGGCCGAGTCGGTCAGGCCGGCGAGGGCGGCTTCGTCGGTGACGTGCTTGGTCCAGGCCTGGGTGGCGTCCAGCAACTGGTTGGAGAAGCGGCTGCCCAGCTCGGACAGGCGCGTCTGGATCTCGGCGTAGCGCTGCTGCTGGTCGGCCGGCAGGTCGATACCCGACAGACGGAAGTCGCGCAGGGCGTGTTCGAGGATGGTCTTCTGGGCGACGTCGTAACCCTTCGACTCGGGGCTGCTGGCGAGAGCCTCGTAGGCCTTGAACAGCTCGGAGTTCTGGCCCAGTTCGGTCCAGTAGGCGGACAACAGCGGCAGGCAGCCTTCATAGGCGTCGCGCAACTCGGCGCTGTTGCACACCGCGTTGAGGTGGCTGACCGGGCTCCAGGCCTTGCCCAGGCGGTCATGCAGTTCGTCCATGGCCAGCACCAGGCCGGCCCAGGTCGGGGTGCCGTTCTGCTGGGCGAGGATACGCGCGATGGCCGCGCGGTTGTCGGCGAGGATCTGCTCGATGGCCGGCTTCACGTGTTCGGGGCGAATGGACGAGAAGGGCGGCAGGTCGTAGCTCTGCAGAAGAGGATTCGCGCTCACGGTGGCACCTTGGCTGAAGAAACACTCGGCCATCTTAAATACAATCGGGCCTATTCGCAGCCAGAGAGACTCTATCGTGACTATTCGTTCGTATCAGGGCAAAACGCCATCTCTCGGCGAGCGCGTCTTCGTCGACGCCAGCGCCGTGGTCATCGGTGACGTGGAGATCGGCGCCGACAGCTCGGTCTGGCCGCTGGTGGTGATCCGCGGCGACATGCACCGCATCCGCATCGGCGCGCGCACCAGCGTGCAGGATAGCAGCGTGCTGCACATCACCCACGCCGGCCCGTTCAACCCGGACGGCTTCCCGCTGACCATCGGCGACGAAGTGACCATCGGGCACAAGGTGCTGCTGCATGGCTGCACCATCGGCAGCCGCATCCTGGTGGGCATGGGGTCCATCGTGATGGACGGTGCGGTGATCGAGGACGAGGTGATCCTCGGCGCCGGCAGCCTGGTGCCGCCGGGCAAGGTGCTGGAGAGCGGCTTCCTCTATGTCGGCAGCCCGGTGAAGAAGGCCCGCCCGCTGACGGACAAGGAGCGCGCGTTCTTCAGCTATACCGCCGGCAACTACGTGAAGCTGAAGGATCAGCATATTGCCGAGGGGGTTGCCGGATGATCGCACCTGCGCCCATGTTCTGATCGTGCTCATTCGGTTGGGCGGTTCGCGAGCAAGCCCCGGCCAAACCGCCAGACGGCCCGCCGCGCCAGACCTCGCGCCCTATACTGAGCCAAGGTGACCGGACGCCAGGGCGTGCCCGGCCGAAGTCAGTAGCGGGCGGCGCCGGGGATGCCGCCGAGCCGGCGGGCGGCCATGAACAGTCTGTGTTCCTTCTGCTCCACCGTTTCGCCCTGGCGGCGTGGCGGTGTCGTTGCGCTGCTTCTGCTGGCGCTGGGCGGCTGTGCCCATCACCCCGCCACACCCACCGCTCCGCTCACCGAAGCCACCCGGCGCCAGGTCGATGCCGACATCGGTGCCGCCTCCCTGGCCGCCACTTCCCAGGCCCGTGCCTACGCCGAAGAAGCGATGCAGCAATGGATGGACCTGGTTTACCAGCGCACCGACGAGAAATTCATCCCCTGGTTCTCCAGCTACTGGACCCAGCAATGGCTGGGCATGAAGGTCGCCTGGTACAAGATGGGCTCCCACGGCGACCTCGACCCCACCGTCGACAAACTCGCCGCCTACCTGCAGGAGCAGTACCGCAAGCAGGTGCTCGTCCCAGTGGCTAAACAGGTCGATCCCGACTCGGTAATGGAGAAGGCCACGCGGCATTACATCGAACTGCTGAGTGTGGCGGTGAAGGAAATTCCCCAGCGCCGCGGCATCCCGCAGAAGGCCTTCGATGAACACCTGATGGGCGTTCCGGCCATCGGCCTCGGCCCGCCCTCCAGTCGCGATGCCTCGCTGTATGACGTGGTGAACGCCAAGGACATCGGCAAGCTGCCCGCCTTCGCCGCACTGATGCAGGAGATTCGCAGCGCCTCCGGCAAGGCCGGCGCCGGCACCAAGGTCAGCGGCGTCTCGCCGGTGGCGCAGCGCACCAGCGCCAAGCTGGTCAATGAACTGAAGAACCGCAGCATCGCCGGCGTGGTGGCTGGCGCAGCGGGCAAGGTCGCCGGTTCGGTCATCTCGGTGGCCTTCACCCTGTTCAGCATGGCCGGCAACGACAAGGAACGGCCCGAGGTGGAGACCCAGCTGCGCAAGGAGATCAACGCTGCCTTCGACGAACAATGGCTGGCGCTGATGCGTGATCCGGAGGGCGGGGTGATGTCCGGCGTCGATCACCTGGGCGCCCGCGTCCAGGCCAGCCTGACCGGCCGCCTGGCACAACCCGAGGACGAGCCAGACGATGACTCAAGCGTGCAGACCTATGGTGCCGGGGAGGCCGAGCCGGTGAGCGTCAGCGGTGGCTTCCGGGTGCTCAGGCAGGGCCAGGGCTCGGCGCCCTGAGGTGTCGTTCGGCGCTCCGCGCTTCGCGCAGGCGGCCATGCACAGTATCCTTCCCGCCCGACTTTCGCGGCCGGACGCTGATCCCATGCATTACCAGAACATCCTCTTCGACCTCGACGGCACCCTCACCGACCCGCGCGAGGGCATCACCCGCTCGATCCAGTACGCGCTCGCCCAACTGGGCATCGATGAGCCGGACCTGCGCCAGCTCGAACATTTCATCGGCCCGCCGCTGCTGCAGTGCTTCATGAGCACCTACGACTTCGACGAGGCGCGTGCCTGGGAGGCGGTGAACCACTACCGCGTGCGCTTCAAGGACACCGGGCTGTACGAGAACAAGGTGTTCGACGGCGTCGGCGAGCTCCTGCAACTGCTCGCTGGCCAGGGCCGTGCGCTATACATCTGCACCAGCAAGCCGACCGTGTTCGCGGCGGAAATCGCCCGCCACTTCGACTTCGCCAAACACTTCAAAGTGATCTACGGCAGCGAGCTGGACGGCACGCGGACCAACAAGGTGGAGCTGATCGAGCATCTGCTGGCTATCGAGAAGCTGAACCTGGCGCAGACGCTGATGATCGGCGACCGCAAGCACGACCTGATCGGCGCCCATCGTAATGGCCTGTCCGCTGCCGGTGTCGGCTATGGCTTTGGCAGCCGCGAGGAACTGATGGCGGAAAGCCCGGCGCACTACTTCGCGAGCATGGACGAGCTGCGCGCGGCGTTTGCCTGATATTCCTGTGCCGGGACTGTTCGCGAGCAAGCTCGCTCCCACGAAGAGCAATTGCTCCCTGTAGGAGCGAGCTTGCTCGCGAACCGACGTGACAGCCCGTACCGTGGTATGCCCCCGTGCGTTCCCAACCAGATGTGCGGCCGGCTCAGCGTGAGGGGTTTGGCTGTTGTAGGAGCAACCGTCTTCTCTGGATAGTCCGTCGCTGCRTCTTCCCCCTCACCCCAACCCTGGCTGCGCGCCCCGCTCCTCAGGGAGAGGGGGCAGTCCGAGCCGACTGACGYGAAGGTTTSATCCTGCACCGAACGGTCCCCTCTCCCCTTGGGAGAGGGCTAGGGTGAGGGATGGCCCAAGYGCGGAGGTATCTCGTAGGAGCGGATTCATCCGCGATCGATTCCCGGCCGCTCCAAGCAAGCCGGTTGCACATCGCGGACGCAGTCCGCTCCTACGAAAACGGTTAGACCGCGCGGTGCTTCAGGCGCGCAACCACTCCGCCAGCCGCCCCATCATCTCGTCGCACCTGGCCAACTGCTCCAGGCTGACGAATTCGTCCGGCTTGTGGCCCTGGTCCATGCTGCCCGGACCGCAGACCACGGTGGGAATGCCGGCCTGGTCGAACAGCCCACCCTCGGTGCCGTAGGCGACGGTGGTGAAGTCGCGCGAACCGCTCAGCAGCGCGATCAGCTCGGCGGCCTGGGCCTGCTGGTCGGTGACCAGGGCGGGATAGGCCGAGAGTTCGCTGAAGCGGATATCCGTCTCGGCCTTCACCGCGCGCATCTTCGGCAGCAGCTCGGCCTCGGCGAAGGCGCGCAGGTCATCGGCGACCTGTTGCGGATCATCGCTGGGCAGCGCGCGCACTTCGAAATCGAACTGGCACTCGGCGGGCACGATGTTCAGCGCGCGGCCGCCGCTGATCACGCCGGTCTGCACGGTGGAATAGGGCGGATCGAAGCGCGGGTCGTGGCGCGCAGGCTCCGCCAGGCGGGTGCCGATCTCGCCGAGGCGGCCGATCAGCTTCGCCGCGTATTCGATGGCATTCACGCCCTGCGGCGCATAGGCCGAGTGGCAGGGCGCGCCGTGTACCTGGCAGCGCATGGCGAGCTTGCCCTTGTGGCCGAGCACCGGCTTGAGTTCGGTGGGCTCGCCGATGATGCACAGCATCGGCTTGTGCTCGCGGTGTTCCAGCGCGGCGAGCAGCGAGCGCACGCCCAGGCAGCCGACTTCCTCGTCGTAGGAGAACGCCAGGTGCACCGGCAGGCGCAGCGGTTGGGCGAGGAACGCCGGCACTGCCGCCAGCACGCAGGCGATGTAGCCCTTCATGTCCGCCGTGCCGCGTCCGTAAAGACGGCCATCGCGCTCGGTCAGCTCGAACGGCGGGACCGTCCACGGCTGGCCGTCGGTGGGCACTACGTCGGTGTGGCCTGACAGGCACACGCCGCCGCGATCCTGCGGTCCCAGCGTGGCGTAGAGGTTGGCCTTGCCACCTTCGGCATCGTGAAACAGCTCGCAGGCGATGCCGTGGCCTGCGAGGTAGTCGCGGATGTAGTGGATCAGCGCCAGGTTGGAGTTGCGGCTGACGGTGTCGAAGGCGATCAGGTCGGCGAGGATTTCACGGCTGGAAGGCATGGTCGGGTCCTGCTTTTTGGCTCTTCGTAGGAGCGAGCTTGCTCGCGAACCCGCCCCGCTGCGGAGGCTGTTCGCGAGCAAGCTCGCTCCTACAGGGGGCATGGCGTTACTCGTCGCCCGGCACACCGTAGCTCGGTGCCTTGGTCGGGTCGAGGGCGCGCACAAGGTAGTCCTCCAGCTGCGGCTTGTAGGCCACCCAGAGTTTTTCCAGCTCATCGATGGGCGCTTCATCCGCCCAGTCCACACGCAGGTCGACGATCGGCCAGACCAGGTCGCCGACGACTTTGAGCGCGGCCGAGTGCACCGGACCGGCTTCGCCACCGGCGGCCATCGCGGCCTGCATCGCGGCGAGCAGGCGCTCGGCCAGGCAGCCGTTGGCGCCTTCGAAGGCCTGGGTCATGGCTTCGATCACTGCGGGGGAGGACAGCAGGTTGCCCGCCGCCACGCAGTTTTCCCCGGCCACGGCGTTGTACACGCCCAGCGCTTCGCTACCGGTGAACAGCGCGACCTTGCCGTGCTGGTCGATCACCGTCACCTGGCGGTACTGGCTATAGCCGTTGCTGGAGAGCGCCTTGTCCAGCGCCGCGCCGGGTTCGAGGCCGGCTTCGAGCTGGTCGAGGATCTGCGGGCCGAGGGCCGGCAGGGTGATGTTCTGCGTGGCCACCGCGCCGACGCCGGCGCGTACCCAGGGGCAGCGGGCGCCCACGGCAATGCTCGAGGAGCTGATGGCGATACCCAATTGTCCGGTTTCGGCGCAGCGGCCGACGATGGAGAAGGTCATGGTGGCTCCTTGCTTGTTCTACTAGCTAAAACGACAAAGGGCGATGCGGAAAATCCGCATCGCCTGCACGCTTGAAAGCGTTACGAGCGACGGCCCCGCCTTGACTGGCCTAGCGCAGTCGCTTTCAGTCCGGAATGACCGCGATGACGTCGATTTCCATCAGCCACTGCGGCTGACCGAGGGCCGAGACCACCAGGCCGGTGGAGATCGGGAACACGCCCTTCAGCCACTTGCCGACTTCCTGGTACACCGGCTCGCGGTAGCGCGGGTCGATCAGGTAGGTGGTGGTCTTGACGATGTGCGACAGGTCGCTGCCGGCTTCTTCCAGCAGTTGCTTGACGTTCTTCATCGCCTGTTCGGCCTGGGCACGCGGATCGCCCAGCCCTACCAGGTTGCCCTCGAAGTCGGTACCGACCTGGCCGCGCACGTACACGGTGTTGCCGGCACGCACGGCCTGGCAGAGGTCGTTGTCCAGGGTCTGGTTCGGGTAGGTGTCCTTGGTGTTGAACATGCGGATGCGAGTATGGGTAGGCATCTCTTACTCCCAGGATGCGGCTTTCTGAACGGAGGAGCCTTCGCGCTGCGAGGCGTCCTGATATTCGACGTAACGGCGCTGGGTGGCGATGTGGCCGGCCACATGCTTGGCGTCGTGCCACACGCCCCAGATGAAGGTGGAACCGCGACGGGACAGCCACGGCAGGCCGACGAAGTACACGCCCGGCTCGCGGGAGACGCCGCGCTGGTGCTTGGGCTTGCCCTTGTCGTCGAAGGCATTCACCTGCAGCCAGTTGAAGTCCACGGCGTAGCCGGTGGCCCAGATGATCGCGGTGATGCCGGCGTCGGCGAGGTTCAGCTCCTGGATCGGATGGCGAATGCACTCGGCGTCCGCGTAGACCTTGCGGGCCTCCGGCTCCAGCGGCAGGTCGAGGCCGTTGCGCTCGATGTAGGCGTCGGCGGCGTCGAGCAGGCCGAGGTAGTTGTCATCGCCGGCCTTCAGGTTGGCCACCAGGTCGTCCTGGAAGCTCACCTTGCCGTCGGCGAAGGCCTTGGTCAGGCCGGTCAGGGTGATGCCCTCGTTGGCCAGGCGACGGAAGTCGATGGTCTCGCCACCACGGGCACCGCTCACGGCGATGGTCACGTGCTCGCGGCCCGGCTGCACTTCCTCGGCGTCCCACAGGCCGAGCACGCCCAGCCACCAGACGAAGTCGCGGTTGCGGTAGGAGCGCGGCGGGCGGTCATGGGCGCCCACCGACAGGAAGACCTTCTTGCCGGCGCGGTTCAGCTCGTCGGCGATCTGCACGCCGGAAGAGCCGGCGCCGATCACCAGCACGGCGCCTTCGGGCAGCTGCTGCGGGTTGTAGTACTTGGCCGAGTGGATCTGGTACAGGCCTTCGTCCTTCGGCGCGATGGCCGGTATCACCGGGCGCTGGAACGGGCCGGTGGCGGAGACGACGCGCAGGGCCTGGATCGTGCCTTCGGAGGTTTCCACGGTGAAGCCGGGGCGGCCTTCGTTGCGGGTGACCTTCTTCACTTCCACGCCGGTGCGGATCGGCGCGTTGAACTGCTTGGCGTAAGCGACGAAGTAATCCGCCACCTGCTCCTTGTGCGGGAAGTCGTCCGGGCCGACCGGGAATTCCATGTTCGGGAAGCGGTCGTGCCAGGCCGGGCCGTTGGCGACCAGCGAGTCCCAGCGTCCGGTGCGCCAGGCTTCGGCGATGCGGCTCTTTTCCAGCACGATGTGCGGCACGCCCTGTTGGGTCAGGTGCTCGCTCATGGCCACGCCGGCTTGTCCGGCGCCAACGACCAGCGTGTCGATTTCCAGGTTATCAAGCGACTTCTTGCCGAAGGCGCCTGGATTCAGGTCGGTCATGGCTTGCTTCCTCAGACTCTGATCACGTTTGTTCTTGTTGCGGCTAGGGAGGAGGTGTTGGCCGCATTCTGTTCAGAGGCTGGGAATAGCGAAATTATGTTTTTTGTAGTCGCAGGCTAGGGAAAAGCTGCACCCACGCAAACCCCGCGGCCCGCGGGCTGCAGGGGAGGGGGTATAGGATTTTTGGTGGCTGGGGCGACAAATTGGATAGGCAGGAGGTGCCTTGTGCGTGCCCTGCCTGTTCCGATCAAGTCAAAAACACCCTCACCCCGGCCCTCTCCCAGAGGGAGAGGGAGCCGATCGTGCCGGCGGACACCGTGGATTCATCCTGCGCCGATCAGTCCCCTCTTCCTCCGGGAGAGGGTTAGGGTGAGGGGCCGCAGGCCTGCCGTGCCCCTGAAAGTGTCAGGCTCAGCGGCTCTGCGCCACCGCCTCGAGAAACCGCTCCAGCACCAGGTTCGGCCGGCGGCCCTTGCGGGTCACCACGGTCAGCGGGATGTCGTAGTGGAAGCGCTCCGGCCGCAGCGCGCGCAGGCGGCCCTGGGCGACCCAGTCGGCGGCGTAGTGGTCGGGCAGGTAGCCGATGTAGCTGCCGGTGAGGATCAGGAAGGCCATGCCCTCGCGGTCCGAGGCCGTGGCGCTGCCGGACAGCTCCTGGTGGCGCTCCTGCGCCTCGGCCGGGATGCGGTAACTTGGCGCCACCGCGTCGCAGGCGTGGATTTCCTGCACGGTGATGCCCGCATCGTCGCGCTCGAACAGCGGGTGCTCCTGGCTGCAGAACAGCAGCGAACGCTCCTCGTATAAAGAGGAGTATTCCAGCCCCGACAGCGGGCTGATGAGCGGCACCACGCCGACATGCAACCGCCCGTCGAGAACTCCCAGCTCGATCTCGTTGGGCGTGGTCATGCCGATATTGATCCGCACGCCCGGCCCGCTGGCCTTCAGCGCGCGCAGGGCATGGGTGATGCGCATCTGCGGCAGGGTCACCAGGTTGTTGATGATGCCGATGTTCAGCTCGCCGCGCAGGTGCTGGTGCAGCTCGTTGACCTCGGCGCGGAAGCCCTCCAGCGCCGCCAACAGCGATTGCGTGGCGCGATAGACCTCGCGGCCCTCGTCGGTCAGTGCGAAACCTGCCCGGCCGCGCTGGCACAGGCGCATGCCCAGGCGCTTTTCCAGGTCGCCCATGTGCAGGCTGATCGCCGAGCGGCTGATGCCCAGCGTGCTCTCGGCGGCCGAGAAGCTGCCGCACTCGACTATGGTTTTGAAGATGCGCAGCAGGCGGATCTCGAAATCGCTGACCTGGCCCAGGGACGGCGCCCGTTGTTTCGCCATTTTAGTTTTACCAATCCGAAACTGAACGTAAGAAGAATAAGCTTTAACTCACGTTAAGTCAGGCCCAATCTACTGTCATCGCGCCAGGCCCGCCGCGGCCTGCGCGCCCAACAAGACTGTCTTCGAGGACAAGCTGCATGAACCAGCAAGTGAACGTCACCCCGTCGGTGGCCAGCGAACTGAACCTGAAGGCCCACTGGATGCCCTTCAGCGCCAACCGCAACTTCCACAAAGACCCGCGCATCATCGTCGCCGCGGAAGGCAGCTGGCTGGTGGACGACAAGGGCCGCAAGATCTACGACAGCCTGTCGGGCCTGTGGACCTGCGGCGCCGGTCACTCGCGCAAGGAAATCGCCGACGCGGTGGCCAAGCAGCTGACCACCCTCGACTACTCCCCTGCCTTCCAGTACGGCCACCCGCTGTCCTTCAAGCTGGCCGAGAAGATCACCCAGCTGACCCCGGCCGGCCTCGACCACGTGTTCTTCACCGGCTCGGGCTCCGAGTGCGCCGACACCTCGATCAAGATGGCCCGCGCCTACTGGCGCCTGAAAGGCCAGGCGCAGAAGACCAAGCTGATCGGCCGCGCCCGTGGCTACCACGGTGTGAACGTCGCCGGCACCGCCCTGGGCGGCATCGGCGGCAACCGCAAGATGTTCGGCCAGCTGATGGACGTCGACCACCTGCCGCACACCCTGCAGCCGGGCCTGGCCTTCACCAAGGGCATGGCCGAGACGGGCGGCGTCGAGCTGGCCAACGAACTGCTCAAGCTGATCGAGCTGCATGACGCCTCCAACATCGCCGCCGTCATCGTCGAGCCGATGTCCGGTTCCGCTGGCGTGCTGGTGCCGCCGAAGGGCTACCTGCAACGCCTGCGCGAAATCTGCGACCAGCACAACATCCTGCTGATCTTCGACGAAGTGATCACCGCCTTCGGCCGCATGGGCAAGGCCACCGGCGCCGAGTTCTTCGGCGTGAAGCCGGACATCATGAACGTCGCCAAGCAGGTCACCAACGGCGCCATCCCCATGGGCGCGGTGATTGCCAGCAGCGAAATCTACGACACCTTCATGGGCCAGAACCTGCCGGAGTATGCCGTCGAGTTCGGCCATGGCTACACCTACTCCGCGCACCCGGTCGCCTGTGCCGCCGGTCTCGCCGCGCTGGACCTGCTGGAAAAAGAAAACCTGATCCAGCAGTCCCTGGAACTGGCTCCGCACTTCGAGAAGGCCCTGCACGGCCTGAAAGGCGCGAAGAACGTCGTCGACATCCGCAACTGCGGCCTGGCCGGCGCCATCCAGATCGGCGCCCGTGACGGCGATGCCATCGTGCGTCCGTTCGAAGCCAGCATGAAGCTGTGGAAAGAAGGCTTCTACGTACGCTTCGGCGGCGACACCCTGCAGTTCGGCCCGACCTTCAACGCCAAGCCCGAGGACCTGGACCGCCTGTTCAGCGCCGTCGGCGACGCCCTCAATGGTGTAGCGTAAGTGAGCGAGCGTCCGAAGGCCGTCCCGACGGTACAGATCGACAACGACAAGGTCCTGGTCACCGAGTGGCGTTTCGCTCCCGGTGCCGAGACCGGCTGGCACCGTCACGGCATGGAGTACGTCGTGGTCCCGGTGACCAACGGCGAGCTGCTGCTGGAAACCCCCGAGGGCGAGCGGCGCGCGCCGCTGGTCCTGGGCCAGAGCTACACCCGCCAGATCGGTACGGAGCACAACGTGATCAACCCGTGCGATCACGAAGTGGCCTTCATCGAGATCGAGCTCAAGGACGGTCGGCCGCACGCCCACTGAGCGCGCGGGCACGCGAGAAGGCATGCCGCGACGAGTCACCTTAGAGTGACTGCCGGCGTGCCTTGCAGCCCACGCTTCATACCGAACAATCCCCTCTCCCTTCAGGGAGAGGGCTAGGGAGAGGGGCTCCTCGCGAGCCCCGCCCCACACTTTCAGCGAGAAGAGACTTCCCATGACCACCGTCAAGCACCTGATCGGCGGCGAAATGATCGCCGACACCGGCCGCACCGCCGACGTCTTCAACCCGTCCACCGGCGAAGCCATCCGCAAGGTTCCGCTGGCCAGCCGCGAAACCGTGCAGCAGGCCATCGACGCCGCCAAGGCCGCCTTCCCGGCCTGGCGCAACACCCCGCCGGCCAAGCGCGCCCAGGTGCTGTTCCGCTTCAAGCAACTGCTCGAAGCCAACGAAGCGCGCATCAGCCAGCTGATCAGCGAAGAACACGGCAAGACCCTGGAAGACGCCGCCGGTGAACTCAAGCGCGGCATCGAGAACGTCGAATACGCCAGCGCCGCCCCGGAAATCCTCAAGGGCGAATACAGCCGCAACGTCGGCCCGAACATCGACGCCTGGAGTGACTTCCAGCCGATCGGCGTGGTCGCCGGCATCACCCCGTTCAACTTCCCGGCCATGGTGCCGCTGTGGATGTACCCGCTGGCCATCGCCTGCGGCAACACCTTCATCCTCAAGCCGTCCGAGCGTGACCCGAGCTCCACCCTGCTGATCGCCGAACTGTTCGAAGAAGCCGGCCTGCCCAAGGGCGTGCTGAACGTGGTGCACGGCGACAAGACCGCCGTCGACGCGCTGATCGAGGCCCCGGAAGTCAAAGCCCTGAGCTTCGTCGGTTCGACCCCGATCGCCGAGTACATCTATTCCGAAGGCACCAAGCGCGGCAAGCGAGTACAGGCCCTGGGCGGCGCCAAGAACCACGCCGTGCTGATGCCCGACTGCGACCTGGACAACGCCGTCAGCGCCCTGATGGGGGCGGCCTACGGCTCCTGCGGCGAGCGCTGCATGGCCATCTCCGTGGCCGTGTGCGTGGGCGACCAGATCGGCGACGCGCTGGTCGAGAAGATCGTTCCGCAGATCAAGGCCCTGAAAATCGGCGCCGGCACCTCCTGCGGCCTGGACATGGGCCCGCTGGTCACCGGCGCTGCCCAGCAGAAAGTCACCGGCTACATCGACGCCGGTGTCGAGCAGGGCGCCCAGCTGCTGGTCGACGGCCGCAACTACAAGGTCGCCGGTCATGAGAACGGCTTCTTCGTCGGCGGCACCCTGTTCGACAAGGTGACCCCGGACATGACCATCTACCAGGAAGAAATCTTCGGCCCGGTGCTGTGCATCGTGCGCGTGAACAGCCTGGAAGAAGCCATGCAACTGATCAACGACCACGAATACGGCAACGGCACCTGCATCTTCACCCGCGACGGTGAAGCGGCGCGCCTGTTCTGCGACGAGATCGAAGTCGGCATGGTCGGCGTCAACGTGCCGCTGCCGGTACCGGTGGCCTACCACAGCTTCGGCGGCTGGAAGCGTTCGCTGTTCGGCGACCTGCACGCCTACGGCCCGGATGGCGTGCGCTTCTACACCAAGCGCAAGGCCATCACCCAGCGCTGGCCGCAGCGCAAGTCGCACGAAGCGGCGCAGTTCGCCTTCCCCAGCAATGGCTGATGGTGAATAAGCGGTAAGAGAAAGGCCGGTCAGTTGACCGGCCTTTTTTATTTTCAGCGGAGCGCTGGTGCGGTGTGCGAATGGTCTCGCCTACGCAGAACCCGGCGATCAGCCCAGGTGTTTCTTCAGGTAGATGCGCTGATGCCCCGGCGGGCAATCCTCGAGCACGCCCATGCGCTCGAAGCCCTGTTTCTCGTAGAAGCCGGGGGCCTGGAAGCTGTAGGTGTAGAGGAACAGGCCGACGCAGCCGCGGCGACGGGCTTCGTCTTCGGCCAGGGCGATGAGCTGGCTGCCCAGGCCGCTGCCGCGCTGGTCGTCCTGCAGCCAGAGGTAGTCGATGTAGAGCCAGCCCATGCCGGATTGGCCGAACATGCCGCCGACCACTTCGCCATCCGGGTCGCGGGCGTAGAGTTCGAAGTCGTCGTAGGTGTTGCTGCGGCCCATCTGCCCGAGGTTGTAGGCGAGCAGGCCCTTGACCACGACGTCGCGCGCCTGCGGGTCGATGCCGAGGGTGAAGTTGAAGGTGGTTTGCATGGTGCCCTCCGGATTGGCGAAGGCGACCAGTCTAGGGAGATGCCGCCGCCATGGGTAGGCGTCTTTGGTAGCGGCGGGCGTGCTGGGACGAGTGGCGCGGGAAGCTCAGAGTAGCTCCTTGCGCGACATGTTGATCGACAGCAGCTTGGTATCGCGGAAGAACAGGTAACGGTAGGCCCCGCCGCTGGGGCCGTACATCCAGGTTTCCAGCTGGGCTTCGCCAGGAATGAGCTTACCGGTCGAGTCGCGCCGAGGAGGCCTGGGAGGGACGATCACGCGTTTGGCAGGCTCGCCGCACTTGGCGAGGACTTCGTCCATCGGATCGCCTTCGTTGATCAGGCTGGTGCCGCAGCGCAATGTGCCGGCATGGGCGCCGCTCGCAGCGAGCAGGGCCAGCAGGGGGATCAGCAGGAAGCGCATGGGATTGCTCCGCAGAGGTGCTCACGCCCGACTTTAACCGTCAGGCGTGGCGTGTTCGTTGAGCGGGGGCAGTGCAGGGCGATGTTCTCAGCGCGCGGTGCCCACGTTGCGCACATACAGGTCCTTGCCGCCGCTACCGCCGCCGCGTGCCTGCAGCTCGAAGCGCTTGGGGTGGCCCTTGATCAGGTCGCTGAGCTTCTTGAAGCCATACAGGCGCGGGTCGAACGCGGGTTGCAGCTTGCCGATGTTCTGCCCCAGAGCGCCCAGCTGGACCCAGTCGTCATCGTCGCCGTCGATGTCGTCGAGCACCTTGGCGATGAAGTCCAGCGGGACCTTTTGCGATTTGCGCTTGGCCGCGGGTTTGGGCGTGTCGTTGGCGCTCGGGGCGGCCGTCTTGTCGGTGACGGGCACCGGCTCGACGGGGGCTTCGGGCGTGGCGCGGAGGATTTCGGTGTAGATGAACTTGTCGCAGGCGGAGACGAACGGCTTGGGCGTCTTCTCCTCGCCGAAGCCGTAGACCGTCAGCCCTTCCTCGCGCAGGCGTGCGGCCAGGCGGGTGAAGTCGCTGTCGCTGGAGACCAGGCAGAAGCCGTCGAAGCGGCGGGTGTAGAGCAGGTCCATGGCGTCGATGATCAGCGCGCTGTCGGTGGCGTTCTTGCCGCTGGTGTAGGCGAACTGCTGCATGGGCTGGATGGAGTGGTCCAGCAGCACCTGCTTCCACTTGCCCAGGTTGGGCTTGGTCCAGTCGCCATAGATGCGCTTGACGCTGGCGACGCCGTACTTGGCGATCTCCTCGAACAGGCCCTCGACAATGGCGGCGGGGGCGTTGTCGGCGTCGATCAGGACGGCGAGGTGCGTCTGCTGGCGCGGGGTGGGGGATCTGGTGGCCATGTTGCATCCTTTCCTTGCGGTCCTCGGACCTTAATCGGATTGGGCTGCGGATACCACCTGCGTGAACGCGTGCTCGCGTCGGCGTTCGTTCAATCGGTGGCGAACTCGCATTTGTCCCGCCCGCTGCGCTTGGCGTCCAGCAGGGCGGCGTCGGCCCGGCTCAGGGTCTGGGAATAGCTTTCGCCCGGATGATGCTCGGCGACGCCGAAGCTGGCGGTCACGGACAGGGCATTGGTGCCCACGCGCACGGCGAGGCAGCGGATGTCGTTGCGCACGCGCTCGATGATCGCGGCGGCGTCGGTGAGGCGAGTATCCGGCAGGATCAGCAGGAACTCCTCGCCGCCCCAGCGGCCGCAGAGGTCGTACTGGCGCAGGGCGGACTCCATGGCGCGGCCGATTTCCACCAGCACGCGGTCGCCGACTTCGTGGCCCCAGGTGTCATTGACCTGCTTGAAGCGATCGACGTCGAGCATGGCCAGCACGTAGGACTCGCCGTGGCGCTGGGCGCGCTCGCTTTCCTCGCGCAGGCGCTCCATCAGCAGTCGGCGGTTGGCGATGCCGGTGAGGGTGTCGTGGGTCGAGGCTTCCTTCAGCGCGACGTTGAGGTCGCGCATCATGTCCTGGTAGCGGTCGGAGATGCGCGCGACCTTTTCCAGCTGGCGCAGTTGCTTGTGGTAGCGCTCGGACAGTGTGCTGTTCTGCTGCCGGGCCATGGACTGGAAGCCGTCGGAAATCCGCGCGATGCGCTCCAGGCGCGCGAGCTGGTCGAGGGACTGCTGGTGCTTCTGGTACAGGGCCTCGCGCAGGGGGTGCCCTTCGTACTGTGGGTCGGCCAGCAGGTCTTCGATCAGCAGGTCCAGCTCGCGCTCGCTAGTCATGGCACTTACTCGTCGTAGGCTTGGATGACGAACGGGAAGGTACAGTCCTCGCGGAATTCCTCGGCCAGTTCGGCGACGCGTTCGTTGCGTCGGTCATAGTGCCATGCCACGCGGGTGGTGCGGCCCTGGCCGTGGGCTTCTTCGAGCAGGTCGAAGATGTCCATCATGGCCTTGATCGAGCTGGTGTTGAGGTACAGCAGGCGCAGGTCGAGTTCCAGCGGGCGCTGTTCCTGGGTGAGGAAGCGCTCGACCCATTCGATGACCTGGCCGAACAGCTCATAGGAGTTCTCCGGGTAGGAGTCGCCCTGCATCGCGAGGATGCCGGCCTGCCAGTCGCCGTGGATCTGTGGGGTGGATTGGGTGCCGTTGACGTGGAGATCGCTCATATCGGGTCTTCCTGAATTTCGCAGATCAGATCACGGCGCGCAGGCTGAAGAAGGCGCGGCCGTCGGGTTGTTCGGTGAGTGAGGTCTTCAGTGGCGCGCTGGACTTGCGGGCAATGTCCAGCAGGCCCAGGCCGGCGCCGGTGGAGGCTTCGGCGTCGCGCGGGCGGCGCAGCTGTTCCTTGTAGGCGGCCTTGAGCTGGGCCTTGTCCAGCCCGGCGATGGCCTCGATGCTGCGTACCAGGCCCTGGCCGTCGGCCAGCTCCACCAGGTTGCCGGCGGAGACCACGTAGTGGCCTTCGTCGTCGCGGGCAATGGCCACGGTGGCCGAGGCTTCCTGGTCGTTGTAGCCGCGCAGGGAGGCGTAGTGGCGGATGTTCTGGGTCATCTCGATGTAGACGGCGAACACGTCCATCGCTTCGCTGGGGTGGGCCTGCTCGGCCTGCATGTAGTTGCGCAGCGCGTGGCCGATCTCCTCGATCAGGCTGCGCGAGATGGGCCCGTTGAAGCAGAGCAATATGCGTTGCCGGGTGTAGCTCTCGCGCATGGCCAACAGATCTAGCGATTCCATGGATTAACCCCTAGTCGAAGCGGAAAGAGAGAATGGTGATGTCGTCGCGCTGCGGCTGCTCGCCTTGATACTGGGCGAGGGTAGCGGCGAATACGTCGGCCTGCTCTGCCAATGGTCGGCGGGCGTGGTTGCGCAGCAGGGCGGCGAAGCGGCTGTTGCCGAAGCCGAAGCCGTGCTCGCCGCCGGCCTGGTCGAGGAAGCCGTCGGTGCACAGGTAATAGGTCCAGCCGGCTTCCATCGGGATTTCCACGTCCTGATAGTCGCCCTGGCGCTTGTCGCCGATGGCTCGGCGCGCGCCCTTGTATTCGCGCACGTCGTTGCCGTCGCTGGCGAACAGGGAAATCTTCGCCCCGGAGAAATGCAGCAGTTTGCTCTGGTGGTCGACACGCACCAGGCCTGCGTCCATGTTGGTGGCCAGCGAGTGAGTGAACTCCTCCTGCCCGAGCATGCCGCGCATCACGTGGTCGGTTTCATGCAGGATGGCGGCCGGGTCGTGGCTTTTTACGCTGTCGATGGCGTGGTCGATGGCGGCCAGGGCGAGCATGGTCATCAGTGCGCCGGGCACGCCGTGGCCAGCGCAGTCCACCACGCCGATCAGGCTGTCCACTGGGCCTTCGCGATAGATGTAGAAGTCGCCACCGACCACGTCGCGCGGCTTCCACAGGACGAAGTGGTGCTCGCCCAGGGACGCCTTCAGCTGGCGGTCGGGGAGGATGGCGCGCTGGATCAGGCTGGCGTAGTCGATGGAGTCGCCGATCTTCTTCTGTGCGGCGGCCATCTCGCGGTTAGCCTTTTCCAGCGCCTGGGTGCGCTGCTGGACCTTGTCTTCCAGCTCCTCGGTGTGCCGGCGGACCTGGTCGGCCATGCTGGCGAAGGCGCTGGAAAGCTCGCCGATCTCGTCCGGGCGGGTGCGCGGCAGCGGGCTGTCGTACTGCCCGGCGGCAATCGCCTTGGCCGACTGCTTGAGGCCGCGCAGCGGGCGCAGCACCAGCAGGTCGACGGTGTAGGCGAAGCCGATCAGCAGGATCGCCAGCAACCCGGCGAGGGTGCCTACCAGCGGCCAGATCCAGCGGCTGTCGAGCACCTGGGCGGCGTGCAGGTCGATGGCGCTGAGCACGTGCCAGCGCAGCTGCGGGATGTAGGCGGTGGCGATCAGCTGTTCCTTGCCGTCGATGGTGCCCCACATGGTTTCCACTTCGCCGGGGTTGGCCTCGGCCTGGCGCAGGGTCTGGCGCAGGGCGGTGCGCTCCTGGTCATTGCCCAGCAGGTCGAACACGTGGTGCTTGGCCTGGCCACTGGAGCCGGAGGAATAGGCGATCAGCCTGGTGTCCGGGTGCGCCTGGATGGCGCCGTCCGGGTCGACGATCATGGGTGTTACCCCGGCCTCGCGGCGGGAGATGAACTGGTCGAGGAATTCGGTAAGGTCCAGGCCGCCACCGGCCAGGCCGACCTTCTCGTTGCCGGCGCGTACGACCATGTTGAACCAGACCTTGGTGACCTTCAGCTTGGCGTCGTAGTTGACGTTGATGTTGTAGGTCTCGTCGCGGGCGAGGGTATCGAAGTACCAGCGGTCCTGCGGGTCGGTGTCGCTCAGGGTGTAGCGCGGGGAGTTGGAGAGCGGCGAGCTGGAGTCGTTGAAGTAGTAGTGCCGCGAGGAGTCCACCACGACGAAATAGGAATAGTTGTGCTGGTCGGCGCGGAAGCCTTCGGCCTCGCGGAAGAACAGCGAGCGGCGCGCCGGGTCGTTTTCGGCCAGCAGCCAGTCCTGGGTCACCACCGATTCGGCCAGGCGCCGCGACAGCGCCAGTTCGCGGATTACCGGTGCGATGATCTTCTGCTGGTTGAGCAGCGTGAAGTTTCTCGCGAAGGCGAGGCCGAAATGCGTGCGGATGTCTTCCATGGCCTTCCAGCCCAGCATCACCGCCGGTACCAGCGCCAGGAGACAGGCGATGAGCAATGCCACCACCGATTTGCCGCGCAACCCCCATCTTGCCGCCATGGCTATCTCATATCCCCGTGTCGCCCGCCGTGTGCCGGTCTTTTGGCGAAAGCTCAATTGTGCATTTTGTATACGGGCACAATCAAACCAAATTGATATCGGATCGCCATATAATTGGCGCCGGTCAATTGGCCCGAGTCTAGACCCTGTATGAAAAGTCGCGCAGCTGTACCGGATGATTCCCTCATAACTAGACGCGGTTCCCACTTCCGCTCTGTCGCGCCTGTTGTAGGAGAGACCCGGCGATGCGCTCCAGCGGCAGGACTTCCTTGGCGGCGCCCAGTTCCACTGCCTCGCGGGGCATGCCGTAGACCACGCAGGTGGCCTCGTCCTGGGCGACGGTGTGGCCGCCGGCTTGGCGGATCGCCTGCAAGCCGCGGGCCCCATCCTTGCCCATGCCGGTGAGCAGGGCAGCGATGAGGTTGCGCCCGGCACAGCGGGCGAGGGAGTTGAACATTACATCCACCGCCGGCCGGTGGCCGTTCACCGCCGCCTCGCGGTGCAGGCGCACCACGTAGTTGGCACCGCTGCGCTGCACTTCCATGTGGTAATCGCCAGGGGCGAGCAGCACGTGGCCGGGGAGGATGCGGTCGCCATCGCGGGCCTCGCGCACGGACAAGCGCGTCTGACGGTCCAGTCGCTCGGCGTAGGACTTGGTGAAGCCTGGTGGCATGTGCAGGGTCACGACGGTGCCGGGGCAGTCCGGCGGCAAGCCGAGCAGGACTTCCTTGATGGCCTCGGTACCGCCGGTGGAGGCGCCGATGGCAAAAATCTTCTCGGTGCTCAGCAGCGGCGCGCTGCTCGTTGCCGGTGCACCCGCGACGGTGGCGGGGCGGGCGCGGGGCAGCCGGGCGCGGGCGGCGGCCTTGAGCTTGGCGCAGATTTCCTCGGCATAGGCCTGCATGCCTTCGGCGATGCCCAGGCGCGGCTTGGCGATGAAGTCGATGGCGCCCAACTCCAGGGCGCGCAGGGTGGCTTCGGAACCCTTCTCGGTCAGCGAGGAGATCATCAGCACCGGCGTCGGTCGGCCTTTCATCAGCTTGTCGAGGAAAGTCAGGCCGTCCATGCGCGGCATTTCCACGTCGAGGGTGATGACGTCCGGCGCGTGCTGCTTGATCAGGTCGCGGGCAACGAAGGCGTCGGGCGCGGCGCCCACCAACTGCAGTTCCGGGTCGTTCTGGATGATGTCCTTGAGCAGGCTGCGAATCAGCGCCGAGTCGTCGACGATCAGCACCTTGACGGTCATCGGGCGTCCCTCCGTTCAGAACAGATCAATGCTCCCGCCGCGCTCCCGGCGGGACAGTTGCTGGCAGTACTGCCGCTCGCGTTGCAGCACCGTATCGTTGGCCAGGGTGCGCAGCTTGCGCACCAGCACCCGGCCGCTGCCGGGAAAGAAGTAGACCTTGCGCGGGTGCACGTCGAGCAAGTCCTGGGCGGCCAGCGGGATGCCTTCGTTGTCCAGGTAGTCGAGGACGAACTCGACGTTGCGCTGGCCGACGTCGGCACTGAGATTCTTCAACACCGAGCCACCGCCGAACACCTTGGCCTCGAAGTGCCGGCGCTGGCCGCCGCGACGCATCAGGCCGTTGATCAGCAGGTCCATGGCGTGCACGCCGTAGCGCCCGGAGTTGGACAGCAGGCCCTGCACGCCGGTGTCGCCGGGCAGCATGAAGTGGTTCATGCCGCCCAGCCCGCTGCTGCGGTCGCGCAGGCAGACCGAGACACAGGAGCCGAGCACGGTGACCAGCATCAGCGGCTCGGCGGTGACGTAGCACTCGCCGGGCAGCAGCTTCACCGCTTCCATGCCGAAGCGCGGGTCGTAGTAGCGATTGGGTTGGTCGAGGGCGGCGCCCATCAATGGCTCCCCACCGCCTGGTAGGTTGTGCGCCCTACCGAACGGACCAGGTGGCTGGCGTGGACGAAGTTTTCCGAGTGCCCGGCGAAGAACAGCCCGCCCGGCCGCAGCAGGCGCACCATGCGTTCGAGCAGGCGGGTCTGGGTCGGCTTGTCGAAATAGATCATCACGTTGCGGCAGAAGATTGCGTCCAGGTTGCCGGGGATACCCCAGTCGCGGTCCAGCAGATTGATCTGCCGGTAATCGATCATCTGCCGCAGCTCGCGCACGACCCGCGCCTTGCCGGCGTTGCCGCCGGTGCCGCGGAGGAAGAAGCGCTTTTTCTGCGCAGGACTCAGCGCCTCGATGCGCTCCAGCGGATAGATGCCCTGGCGCGCCTGGCCGAGTACGCCGGTATCGATGTCCGAGGCGATCAGCTCGATGGGCGGGGCGAAGCTGCCCAGTGCGTCCACCAGGGTCATGGCCATGGAGTAGGGCTCCTCGCCGGTGCTCGAGGCGGTGGACCAGAAGCGCAGCGGCTGGTGGTCGCCCAGCTGCTCGGCGGCGAAGCGCCCCAGGTGGTCGAAATGATGCTTCTCGCGGAAGAAGGCGGTGAGGTTGGTGGTCAGTGCGTTAACGAACTGCTGCCACTCTTCCTCATGGCTTTCCAGGTAGGCGAAGTACTCGGCGAAGCTGCCCAGGCGCAGGCTGCGCAGGCGTCGCGAGAGGCGGCTGTAGACCAGCTGCTGCTTGTTCTCCGAGAGGCTGATGCCGGCGTGCCGGTAGAGGCGCTCACGCACCTGCTGGAAGTCCCGGCGGGTGTAGTGGAATTCGTGCTCGGGGGCGGGCAGGTGGATGGGCATTGGTGGGTCTCACTGCGTGGACGGATTGCCGAGGCGCATGACCCGGAATGGGTGATTGGCCGCGATGGCGGATAACGCCTGTGGCGTTATGCGCCCTGCTTCGTTGGATCGGGAAGGTTCTGTGCGGGGTATTGCCCTCACCCCAGCCCTCTCCCGGAGGGAGAGGGGGCCGTTCGGTGTGTCCGGGTGTCGCGGTACTTCCAGCCATGCCGATCAGTCCCCTCTCCCTCCGGGAGAGGGTTAGGGTGAGGGTGAGGGGCTTTTGGCACCCACACCAGCAACCATCGCCTGACCATCCCTGGCCCGCGCGCGGCAGCCGACCCTCCCATTGCTCCGGCCGCCGCCATCCCTCATCCCCGCCCGATCAGAACTCTTCCCAGTCGTCTTCCTTGCCCTTGGCGCGTACCGCCTTGGCCACGCCGCGAGCGGCGCGCGAGGCGTGCGCCACCGGCTCGGCGCGGGCCGGGCGGGCGGAGGCCAGCGGCACCACGGTGGCCGCGATGGTCTCCAGCTTGAACACCCCGACCTGCTGGTTGAGCATGCCGGCCTGCTCCTGCAGGGCCTCGGCCGACGCAGCGGCCTCTTCTACCAGGGCCGCGTTCTGCTGGGTCATCTCGTCCATCTGCGACACGGCGCCGTTCACTTCCTCGATGCCGCTGCTCTGCTCGGCGGAGGCGGCGGCGATCTCCGCCATGATGTCGGTGACGCGCTTGATGGCGACCACGATGTCGCTCATGGTCTGGCCGGCCTGGGCGACCAGGGTGTTGCCGCTCTCGACCTTGTCCACCGAGTCGTTGATCAGCGTCTTGATCTCCTTGGCGGCGGCGGCGGAGCGCTGCGCCAGGGTGCGTACTTCCCCGGCCACCACGGCGAAGCCGCGGCCCTGCTCGCCGGCGCGCGCCGCTTCCACCGCGGCGTTGAGCGCGAGGATGTTGGTCTGGAAGGCGATGCCGTCGATCACCCCGATGATGTCGGCGATCTTGCGCGCCGAGTCGTTGATGGCCGACATGGTGCCCACCACCTTCTGCACCACGCTGCCGCCCTCGGTGGCGACTTCGGAAGCGTTCACCGCCAGCGAATTGGCCTGGCGCGCGTTCTCGGCGTTGAGCTTCACGGTGCTGGTCAGTTCTTCCATGCTCGAGGCGGTTTCTTCCAGGCTGGAAGCCTGCTGCTCGGTGCGGGTGGAGAGCTCGGCGTTGCCGCTGGCGATCTCGCTGGCGGCGGTGTGGATGGTGTCGGCGGCCTCGCGGATCTGCCCGAGCATACGCGACAGGCTCTGCGCGGTCTCGTTGGCGTAGTCCTTCAGCTCGCCGAAGGTGCCCTGGTAGTCGGCGTCGATGCGCTGGGTCAGGTCGCCCTGGGCCAGGGCGCCGAGCACCCGGGTGACATCGCGCAGGCCCTTGTCGGCGGTGTCCACCAGGCTGTTCAGGCCGGTGGCGATCTTCAGGAAGAAGCCCTCTTTGTTGGAGGCCTCGATGCGCTTGCTGAAGTCGCCAGCGACGGCGGCATCCACCAGTTGCGAGACTTCCTGCTCGGCGCGGAACTCCTCGGTGCGGTCGGTCCATTGCACGGCCGAACCCAGGCGCTCGCCGGCATCGTTGAACACCGGCACCACGTCCAGGGCGAAGCGGCGGCCACCCAGGTTCAGCTCGGCCTTATGCCGCGCGGTGAGGTGCGCGAGCATGCCGCGCTGGTGCGCCGGGTTCTTGTGGAACATGTCGATGTTGGCGCCCATCAGGCGGCTGGCGTTGAAGTTCGGCAGCTGCTTGCGGATGTCGGCCTCGGCATTGCCGAGCATCTCGGTGACGGTGCGGTTCATGTAGATGATGTCGAGATCGTTGTTGGCGATCATCACGTTGGCCGAGACGTTATCCAGCGCACTCTTGATCCGCGCGTTGTACTCGGCGGCGTCGGCGTTGGCCTTGAGGCTGTCGCGCACGCCGTCGATGGCCTCGGTGATGATGGCTTTCTTGCCCGGCAGGCGGTCCATCTCCACCGAGTAGTCACCCTTGCCGTAGGCGGTCACGGTAGCAACCACCTTCATCTTCACCGCGATGTGCGCGGCGACCAGGTCGTTGATGCCCTTGGCGATGCGCGCCGGGCGGCCGGCGAACTTGTCCACCGGGATCACCTCGTCGATCCAGCCCAGCTCGTGCTGGCGCGTCATCTCCACCAGCCCGGCCTCCAGGGCTTCGGCCTGGGCCAGTTCCGTGCGCTGCTCGCGCAGGCTGCGCTGGACATTGCGCAGCCCGTCGTACAGGCGCTCGTAGCCGGGCGCGGGGGTTTCGCCGATGGCGACGTCGAGGTTGCCGTCCACCAGGCTGTGGAGGATGGCGGTGATGCGGTCGGCGCGTTGCTGCGCCACGGCGTGTGCGTTGAACAGACCCATGTTGTTTGTCCTCGGTCGCGATCAGGCGGCGGTTTCGTCGACCAGCGCCATCTCACGGCTGGTCATGAGTTTTTCGATGTCCACCAGGATGAGCATCCGCTCACCCGCGGTGGCCAGGCCCAGCAGGTACTCGGTGTCGAAGCTGGCGGCGAATTCCGGGCGCGGCTTGATTTCCTCGCCGGCCAGGGCGATCACGTCGGAGACCGAATCCACCACCGCGCCAACGATGCGCCGGCCGACGTTGAGGATGATCACCACGGTGAACTGGTCGTAGCTGATGTCGGCCAGGTTGAACTTGATGCGCAGGTCGACGATGGGAACGATGGCGCCGCGCAGGTTGATCACGCCCTTGATGAAGGCGGGGGCGTTGGCGATCGCCGTGACCTGGTCGTAGCCACGGATCTCCTGCACCCGCAGGATATCGATGGCGTATTCCTCGCGGCCCAGGGTGAAGGTCAGGTACTCCTGCACCGGGTTGCTTGCTGCGCTGGCTTCAGCTGCGCTCATGGGTGGGCTCTCCTTGTGCCGCCAGACGTGGCAGGGCATCGACATCGAGGATCAGGGCGACGCTGCCGTCACCCATGATGGTGGCGCCGGCGATCCCGTCGATCCGGCGGAAGTTCTGTTCCAGGCTCTTGATCACCACCTGCTGCTGGCCGACCAGTTCGTCCACCTGCAGGGCAAAGCTCTTGCCCTCGGATTCGAGGATCACCACGATCCCCTGCTCCGCCGGCATGGGCTCGGCGCCGATGCGCAGCAACTGGTTGAGGGAGAACAGCGGCAGGTATTCGCCGCGCACGCGGATCACCGTCGACTCCTCGCCGGCGAGGCCGCGCACATCGTCGGCGCGGGCCTGCAGCGATTCGACGATGTAGGTCAGCGGTACCACGTAGTTGACCTGCTCCACCGCGACGATCAGACCATCGAGGATGGCCAGGGTCAGCGGCAGACGGATGCTCATGCGGGTGCCCATGCCGAGCGCGGAGTCGATGTCGATCCGCCCGCCCATGGCCTGGATGTTGCGCCGCACCACGTCCATGCCCACGCCCCTGCCGGATAGCTCGGTGACTGCTTCGGCGGTGGAGAAGCCCGGCATGAAGATCAATTGCCAGACGTCCGCGTCGCTCATCCCGTCGTGCACCGGCAGGCCCTTCTCGCGGGCCTTGGCGAGGATGCGTTCGCGGGACAGACCGCGGCCGTCATCGGAGATTTCCACCACCACGCTGCCGCCCTGGTGGCTGGCGGCGAGTTTCACCGAGCCCTGCGCCGGCTTGCCGGCCGCCAGGCGTTCGGCGGGCGTTTCGATGCCGTGGTCGATGCTGTTGCGCACGATGTGGGTGAGCGGGTCGCTGAGCTTTTCGATGACGCTCTTGTCCAGTTCGGTGTGCTCGCCCTGGAGGATCAGTTCGACCTGCTTGCCCAGGCGCGCGGAGGTGTCGTGCACCAGGCGCGGGAAGCGGCTGAAGATGAAGCTGATCGGCAGCATGCGGATCGACATCACCGATTCCTGCAGGTCGCGGGTGTTGTGCTCCAGCTGCGCCAGGGCCTGCTGCAGGCGCTCGAAGTGCGTCGGGTCGAGGTCTTCGCTGAGCTGGCTGAGCATGGCCTGGGTGATCACCAGCTCGCCCACCAGGTTGATCAGGCTGTCGATCTTCTCGACGCTGACGCGGATGGAGCTGGATTCACTGTCGGTGCGCGGCGCGGCGGCTGCCTTCGCCACGGTCGGTGCGGCTTTCGGCGCTTCGATGGCGGCGGCTGGAGCGGCGGCGGGGGCGCCCGGTGCCTTGTCGAAGATGCCGTAGGGCTCGACGGGGCTGGCGCCTGGCGCGCCGGGGGCGTCGTCGAAGAAACCGAAATCGTCGTCGCTGCTGGCGACCGCTGCGCTGGCGCCGGGCGTGCCGGGCGCATCGTCGAAGAAGCCGAAGTCCTCGTCGCTGGCGCCGGCTTCTGCCGCGACAAGGGTGTCTTCGAACAGGCCGGAGTGGTCATCGGCGGTGGCTGCAGCCGGTGCTGCCAGCCAGGCCCGCAGGCGCTCCACGGTGGCGGCGACGGGCACGTCCGGATCGGGTACCTGGCTGCGGTGTGCGTCGAGCAGGCGCTGCAATACGTCGCGGGCTTCGAGAAAGGCGCCGATCATGTCCACGTGCAGGGCAGTCTGCCCGCAACGGATGCGGTCGAGCAGCGTCTCCAGTTCGTGGGTCACGGCGGTCAGGTCGTCGAAGCCGAACATGCCGCTGGAGCCCTTGATCGAGTGCGCCGCACGGAAGATGCCATTGAGCGTCTCGGCGTCCGGCTGATCGAGGTCGAGCCCGATCAGCAGGAGTTCGAGGGTCGCCAGGTGTTCGTCGGTTTCCTCGAAGAAGACCTGGAGGAATTGCTCCATACCGGTAGCCATTCAGGGTTCCCCTAGGGCAGGACCTTGCGGGTCACTTCCAGCAGTTTCGGCGGGTCGAACGGCTTGACCAGCCAGCCGGTGGCGCCGGCGCTCTTGCCCTGCTGTTTCATGGCGTCGCTGGACTCGGTGGTCAGCATCAGGATCGGCGTGCTGCGGTAGCCGGCCATGTCGCGCAGGCTGCGGATCAGCGACAGGCCGTCCATGTTCGGCATGTTCTGGTCGGTGAAGACCAGTTGGTAGGACTTGCGCTGGGCTTTGCCCAGGCCGTCCTTGCCGTCCACGGCCTCGTCCACCTCGTAGCCGGCGGACTTGAGCGTGAAGCTCAGCATTTGCCGGATGGAGGCCGAGTCATCGACGATCAGAATCTGTTTTCCCATTGCGTTGATTCTCCTTGGGTGCAATGCGTTGCTTGTCGCCAGGCGCGCGGAACTCGCGCCATCCCGGCGCGCGGAAAGGGTGTGGGGCTCAGCCGATCAGGGCGAGGTTGGCCAGCCAGTGTTCGTTAAAGCGGGCAATGACGGACTGCAACATGGCGATGCCTCCTGCGCTCGGATCACGTCAAAACAGTTCCACTTCGCCAGCGCTGAGACTGGTCTGGGCGACCGGGTTGCTCAGGGGGCGACCGAGTTCGGCGACTTCGCCACGCAGGCGCTCGCCCCACTCGCCGGGTTCGCGACCATCCAGCGCGCCGAGGCCGACGGCGAGGGCGCCGAGGCGCGCGCTGTGCTTGCCGACCTGGCCGAGCAGTTGGCTGCTCATGTCCTGGAACTGCAGGGCGGTGACCGCGGCGTTGACGCCGTCGCCCACTTCCAGGGAGATGCGGTCCAGCTCCTGCACTACCTTCACGGTGTGCTGATTCATGGCGTCGAGATCGTCGAGCATGTGCTGGATCTTCTGGCGTGAATCCAGGGCGAAGGTCATGTCCTTGTCGGCCAACTGGCTGATGGCGCCCTCGGCGTCCTTGATCTCGTGGTAGACCACGTCGACGTGCTCGCGGATGGCCTGGGAGAAGTGCGTGGAACGGGTGGACAACGCGCGTACCTCGTCGGCTACCACGGCGAAACCGCGGCCGCTTTCGCCGGCGCGGGCGGCTTCGATGGCGGCGTTGAGGGCCAGCAGGTTGGTCTGCTTGGCGATGGCGTCCATGTCCTGGGTGGATTGCAGGATCTCGGCGATCTTGTGCGTCACGCGGTCCATGCGCTCCACCAGTTGCTGTGAGGTGCGGCTGGTCTCCAGGGTGGCTTCGACGAACAGCCCGAGGGTTTCCTGGGTGGCGTGGATGAAACGCTGGAAATCGATGTCGCCGTCCATGTGGCCGCGGCCATCGTAGCGCTCGATCAGCGAGTGGGACAGGCCGCGCTGGGTGTCGATGCGATCGGCGAGGGCGTGGAAGCTGTCGGTCAGTTGCCGGATCGCCTGGTGCAGGAGGCTGTCGATCTGGTGGGTATGGCCGTTGAGCTGGGCCAGGTGGCCTTCCACGGCTTCCTGCAGCGGGCGCCACTGAGGCAGCTCCTCGCTGTGCAGCTTGACTGCCTGCGCCTCGGCGGCGGCCTTGCCGGTGCCGCACAGCAGGCTGCTCAGCACCAGGCTGGAGATCCAGCCCACCGGCAGCATCCACCAGAACGGCACGCCGACCGCGCAGAGCACGGCGACCACCGCCCAGGGCAGGGTCTGGATGATGAGGCGCCGCGGCCAATCCTGGCCGGCTCCTTGAACCGCCAGAGGGTCCAACTGTGAATCGCGCATTGACGTGCACTCCATTGCCGGGCGCCGGTGACCGGGCCAAACGGCTGCTGACAACCTCTTGAGCAGGAATTCGGCCCGGCGATTTAAAACTAGAGTGCCAATGGGTGATGTCAAACTGACGGCATATTCCCGTCGCAAGGGATAGACCCTTGATCTAGAGGGGTTTTCACTGAATGACCGTTTATCGCGGCTGTTCGGATGGCGACGGGCGGTAGTGCGCAGCCCTTGTGTGGCGCGGGTTGTAGCGATTTTTCGATGACAAAACGTGCCGGCTGGAATGGCATCCGGAGCCACGTGATGGTCTTCGGTCAGGAAGCTTGTCGGCAGGCTGGGTAGAGCGGATTACAGGCGAGCCGATATTCGCTCGGGGCTTGCCCTCACCCCAACCCTCTCCCATAGGGAGAGGGGGCAGATTGTGCCGGCTGACGCTGGAGGTTCTCCCTGCACCGAACGGTCCCCTCTCCCGCTTGCGGGAGAGGGTTAGGGTGAGGGGCTCCGCTCGTATGGGCGCGGAAGGTATTTACAGCGTACCGAGCAGCTTGCGCGCCGCCTGGGTGTGGTCGGCGATCAGGCGCTTGAGGTCGAGGCCTTCGACCTCACCGTCGACGACGCGCCAGGTGCCGCCGATCATGATCCGGTCGGCCTTGTCGGCGCCGCACAGCAGTAGCGCGGAGAGCGGGTCGTGGCTGCCGGAGAAGCGCAGTTCGTCGAGCTTGAACAGCGCCAGGTCCGCCTGCTTGCCCACGGCCAGCTCGCCGATGTCGCTGCGGCCGATGAGTTTCGCCGAACCGCGGGTGGCCCAGCCCAGCGCGCGCTCCGGGGTGATCTGTTCGGCGCCGTAGCGCAGGCGCTGGATGTACAGGGCCTGGCGGGCTTCGAGGATCATGTTGGAGGCGTCGTTGGAGGCCGAGCCGTCCACGCCGATGCCCACCGGCGCGCCGGCGGCTTCCAGCGCCACGGTCGGGCAGATGCCCGAGGCCAGGCGCATGTTCGAGCTGGGGCAGTGGCAGACGCCGGTGCCGGCGGCGCCCAGGCGCTGGATTTCCTCATCGTTGAAGTGGATGCCGTGGGCCAGCCAGGTGCGCGGGCCGAGCCAGCCGACGCTGTCCAGGTAATCCACGGTGCGCTGGCCGAAGCGCTGCAGGCAGAAGTCCTCTTCGTCCAGGGTTTCGGCGAGGTGGGTGTGCAGGCGCACGTCTTCGCGCTCGGCCAGTTCGGCGCTGGCGCGCATGATTTCCGGGGTGACCGAGAAGGGCGAGCAGGGTGCCAGGGCGATCTGCACCTGGGCGCCTTCGCCGCGCTGGTGGTACTCGCGAATCAGCCGCTGGCTGTCGTCGAGGATGGCCTCGGCGCTCTGCACGGTCTGTTGCGGCGGCAGGCCGCCGTCGGCTTCGCCCAGGCTCATGGAGCCGCGGGTGAGCATGGCGCGCATGCCCAGTTCCTGGACCACGCCGGCCTGCACGTCGATGGCCTGCTCAAGGCCGTCGGGGAACAGGTAGTGGTGGTCGGCGGCGGTGGTGCAGCCCGAGAGCAGCAGTTCGGCCAGTGCGACCTTGGTGGCCACGCCGAGCTGGTCAGGGGTCAGGCGCGCCCATACCGGGTAGAGCGTCTTCAGCCAGGGGAACAGCGGCTGGTTCACCACCGGCGCCCAGGCGCGGGTAAGGGTCTGGTAGAAGTGGTGGTGGGTGTTGATCAGGCCGGGCGTCAGCACGTGCTGGCTGGCGTCGAAGGTCTGCTGGATGGGGGCCGAAGGCTGCTGGCCGGCAGCGACCAGTTCGACGATGCGGCCGTCCTGGACGACGATGCCGCCACGAGCGTCCTGATCATTAGCGGTGAAGATGGCCAGCGGGTTGCGCAGCCAGAGACGCGGGGAAGACATGGATGAATTCTCCAAACGGACGGAGCCGTTCGTTCGAGCCGGCTCCATGGGTTCATGGGAAGCCAGCTCAGTGTTCACCCTGTCTGCTGATCCAGGTTCCCTCGCACCCTAGCGGTTCGCTGCGCGTCGGCCATGCGGCGTTGGCGATTGTCGAGAAATGCTCATTGACTGGAGTCAACTGCGCTTTCTCGCCAACCGCCGCCTTGCCTGGCTCTAGCTCGCAGAACCTGACATGGGGGTCAAGAGAACGCTCATAGTAACGGGCTCGAATGCCGTCGTCACCAGTCGATCGTCGTTCCCTGGTAGTCCAGGTAGAACTGGCCGCCACGGCCGGCGTGGCCTTCGACCTGGTCGGCAAGGCCTTTCACGCTGGTCGGCACGTCCAGCGGCGCGGACTCGCCGCCCATGTCGGTGCGCACCCAGCCCGGATGCAGGTTGAGCACGGTGATGCCGGTTTCGCCCAGTTCGGCGACGAAGCTGCGGGTCAGCGAATTGAGCGCCGCCTTGCTCGCGCGGTACAGCGCCATGCCGCCGGATTCATTGCCGGCGACGCTGCCCAGTTCGGAGGTCATGAAGGCCAGCACGCCGTTGTCGCCGTCCAGGCGCGGCAGCAGGCGTTCGGCCAGGCGCAGCGGGGCGATGGCGTTGACCATGAACAGGTGGCCGACATCGGCGAGATTGGCGTCGATGGCCGACTGGTGCGGCGGGCCGTAGATGCCGGCGTTGATGTAGATGAGATCGAAGCGTGTGCCGGCCAGGGCTTCGGCGAGGCGGTCCTGGGAGTGCACGTCGTCCAGCAGCAGCGACTCGACGCGCACCGGCAGTGCGGCCAGTTCGCCGGGATGGGCGGCGTCGCGCACGGTGGCGGTGACGTCCCAGCCACGGTCCAGCAGCTCGCGCACCAGGCCCAGGCCCAGGCCGCGCGAGGCGCCGATGATCAAGGCGGATTTCGGGGTGGTCATGGCAGGCTCCTGTGGCGGGGGAAGGTTGCCCAGCATACGCCAGCGCCGCTCAATCGTCGGCACGCAGGCGATCCAGGCGCAGGCGCTCGCGCGGGTCGGTGAGCCGCCACAGCGACAGGTACACCGCGCCCAGCGCGGCGATGAATCCGGCGCCGGCGAGCAGGAACATCAGCAGGATCTGGTAGCGCGCGGCGTCCAGTGGGTCCATGCCGGCGAGGATCTGACCGGTCATGATGCCCGGAAGGGTGATGATACCGGCGGCAGCCATCTGGTTCAGGGTGGGGATCAGCCCGGTGTAGAGCGCGCGGCGAATCAGTCCGCTGAGCGCGGTATGGCGGTCGGCGCCCAGGGCCAGGCGCGCTTCGATGGCCGCCCGCTCGCGGGTGACGCTGGCGAACACCTGGTTCAGCGCCAGGCTGGCGGCGTTCATCGCCGTGCCGAGGATGATACCCACCAGCGGAATGGCGTGGCGCGCGTCGTACCAGGGCGTCGGGCGCAGGCTGCCGGCGAGGGCGAACAGGGCGATGCCCAGGGTGGCGATACCGACCGCGCCGCCGCCGATGCCCAGGTGCCAGAAGCCGGTCAGTCGCCGACGCTGCCGCGAGCCGACCTCGAAGGTCGCCGCGCCCAGCATGACGGCGACCACCAGCGCCGTCAGCCAGGGCGAAGACAGCGCAAATACCTGGCGCAGGAACAGACCGACCAGTACCAACTGCACCACCAGGCGTGCAGCGGAAACCAGCAGCGTGCGTTGCAGGCCCAGGCGCAGCGCCCAGGACAGCGCCGCCGCCGCAAGGATCAGTAGCGCCGCCAGGGCCAGTTCCGGCACGCTCAATTGCAGCGGTGTCATGGGTGTCGCTCCGTCAGTCCGTCGTGGTCCAGGTGCAGTTGCCGCTCGCCGAGACGTTGCGCCTGGTCGGCATCGTGGGTCACCACCAGCAGGCCCATGCCTTGCGCCTTGACCGCCAGCAACAGGCGTTCGACCTGTTCGCGATTGTCCGGGTCCAGCGCGGCGGTGGGTTCGTCCAGCAGCAGGAAGTGCGGGCGTTGCACCAGTGCGCGCAATAGCGCCAGGCGCTGTCGCTCGCCGGTGGACAGTTGCGCGACCTGGGCCTGCAGCCTCGCGGGATCGAGATTGAGCTGCGGGAGCAGCCGGCTTACGCCGTCGAGATCGGTGAAGTGCGCGGCGACGTCGTCTTCCCACCAGCCGGATTCGGCCGGTACGTAGGTCACCCACCGCCGCCAGACATGGGCCGGCTGGCTCTCGCGGTTCACCCCGCCGAGGCTGATCGCGCCCTGGTTCGGGTCGAGATCGGCGAGCATGCGCAGCAGCAGGCTCTTGCCGATGCCCGACGGGCCGCTGAGGACCGTGCAGTGGCCGGGTTCCAGGTCGAGATCGAAGGGCCCGCTGAGCGCGCCGCGCAGGCCGCGGGCGCTCAACGTGCCGACAGGAAAGGGAGAGAGGTTCATGGAAATGCCTACGCGATCGTGACGCTGGCGAGGATAGCGCAGCGTCGCGGGTCACCGCAGAAACGACAAGGCCCGGCGTATGCCGGGCCTTGTGGATAAACAGCCCCGGAGAGTGTGCGCCGGGGCCTGGGCAAGGAGCCCAATCAGTCGGTGGTGATCTTCGAGTGCTTCTGGGTGTCCTTCATGGTCACGTAGACCAGCAGCGAACAGGCGATGCACGCGGTGACGTACCAGTAGAAGCCGCTCTCCATGCCGATGCTCTTGAACCACAGCGCCACGTACTCGGCGGTGCCGCCGAAGATGGACACGGTCAGCGCGTACGGCAGGCCCACGCCCAGGGCGCGGATCTCGGTGGGGAACAGCTCGGCCTTCACCACGGCGTTGATCGAGGTGTAGCCGCTGACGATGACCAGCGCGGCCATGATCAGGAAGAACGCGCCCCACCAGGTGTCGATGGTGTGCAGGGTGCTGAGGATCGGGTAGGTGAACACGGTGCCCAGCACGCCGAAGGCGATCAGGATCGGGCGACGGCCGATCTTGTCCGACAGCGCGCCGACGATGGGCTGCAGCAGCATGAACAGGAACAGCGTGGCCGCCGAGATCATGGTCGAGTCGTTCTTGCTCATGCCCACGGTGTTCACCAGGTACTTCTGCATGTACGTGGTGTAGGTGTAGAAGGCCAGCGTACCGCCCATGGTCAGGCCGACCACGGTCAGGACTTCCTTGGGATGGCGGAACAGGGTGCGGATCAGGCTTTCCTTGGGCTCGTCCTTCTTGGTGCTGAAGGATTCGGTCTCTTCCATGCCGCGACGCAGGAACATGGCTACGACCGCGCACAGCGCGCCGATGAAGAACGGAATACGCCAGCCCCAGCTTTCCAGCTGCTCGACGGTCAGGGTCTGCTGCAGCACGATCAGTACCGCCAGGGCGATGAGCTGGCCGGAGATCAGGGTCACGTACTGGAAGCTGGAGAAGAAGCCGCGCTGCTCCTTGTTGGCCATTTCGCTCAGGTAGGTTGCGGAAGTGCCGTATTCGCCGCCGACCGACAGGCCCTGCAGCAGGCGCGCGAGCACCAGCAGGATCGGTGCGCCGACGCCGATGGTTTCATAGCTGGGGGTCAGGGCGATGATCAGCGAGCCGAAGCACATCAGCAGGACCGAGGCCAGCAGGGCGGCCTTGCGGCCCTTGCGGTCGGCATAGATACCCATCAGCCAGCCGCCGATCGGGCGCATCAGGAAGCCCACGGCGAAGATCGCGGCGGTGTTCAGCAACTGGGCGGTCATGTCGCCCTGGGGGAAGAATGCCTTGGCGAAGTACAGCGAGAAGGCGGCGTAGACGTACCAGTCGTACCACTCGACCAGATTGCCGACCGAGCCACTGAAGATCGACTTGATGCGCTGGGAAGTCGTGCGGGGTGCGGCAGAAGCGGAGACGGCGCTTGCGCTATCCATGGGTATTCCTCTTGTCGTTGTTGTCGTCAGGCGTGCGGACTACGGGTTACGTCACGCCGGCGCGCCGCGAGGGCGGCGCAGTGCCGAGGGCGATAGCAGGCACCGTGCCAAGGCCAGAAAGCCGCGTGGCACTAGGGTCTTGTCTATTTATGGGGTGGCGGCGGCAGGCGAAGCGGCGCCGATTGGCGGGGATGTTGAGCGGAAATCCGCCGATAGGTGGGCGCCTGTAGAAGGGCGCTTCAGCTTCGTCTGGGGGGCTCAGCCAATCGCGGACGGACTCCGCTCCCACGCGGGGTCAGGCTTTGGGCGGGAGCGGACTTCGTCCGCAATCGGTACCCGCCGGCACGGTCACCGCTGGCGGAACAAATCCCCCGGCGTAAAGCCGAACAACCCCTTGAACGAGGCGATATAGGCCGAGGTGGAGTCGTAGCCGCAATCCAGCGCCGCCGCCGTGACGCTGTCGCCCGCCTCCAGCGAGCCGAGGGAGGCGAGCAGACGCTGGCGCTGGCGCCACAGGCGGAAGGTCATGCCGGTCTCGCGCTGGAACAGCCGCGACAAGGTCTTCTCCGACGTACCGATGCGCTGCGCCCAGTCACCCAGGGTATGGCTGTCGGTGGGGTGGTCGATCAGCGTCTGGCACAACTGCAGCAGCCGTCCCTCCTGTGGCATCGGCAGGGAGAAGGCGACCTCCGGCAGGTGGCGCAGCTGGTCCAGGAGCACTTCCACCAGCCGCGATTCGGCACTGTCGCCCTGTGGATAATCCACCGGCAGCTCGCAGAAGCTCTTGACCAGCTCGCGCGCCAGCGGCGTCACCTCCAGCACCCGGCAGCGGTCCGGCGCCCAACGGCAGGCGTCGTCGCGGATGTACAGGCTGCGCATTTCCGCCTGGGTCGAGGTCACCACCTCATGGTCAAGGAAGGCCGGAATCCAGATGGCCCGCTGCGGCGGGGCAAAGAAGCTGCCTTCGGCCGTGTGTACACCCAGTACGCCGGTGATGGCATAGGACAGCTGCACCCACGCGTGGTGGTGCCGGCTGGTCCAGGAGCCCGCGCGTAGCCGCTCGGCACGCGCGTAGACTGGCCGCGGCAGGCGGTCGAGCACCGGAATCAGGCGTTGTAGCTCGGGGGGTTGTCCTTTCATCGGTACATCTTTGGAAAGTGTCGCTGATGGCCAAAGTCTGGCAGGCCAGCCCTGGAGCCTCAAGCACGGCGCCTGGCTGTGCCGGGAAACCGCAGTGTCCAGTGCCCTCGGCGGCGGCGCAAAGCGAGACCGCCCGGCGGCCCGAGTCAACCTGACAGGTGTAGTCGATGCTCTTGTCTGGCATCATCCGCGCCCGGAAAAACGCGTGGTGTGCACCGAGGGCTGTTGGGTAGATTTCCCACAAGAGACTTGTATACATAATTTGTGTTGATTCGTTTCAACACAGGTTATCCATGTATCCAATCTGCCGGTTAGTGGTTGCCATTCCTGTGCTTGCCGATGGCGCGATGCCCTTGAATCAGGCGAAGTTGTCCTGTGGGTCAAGAAATGGCCCGGCCCGTGCACCTGCGTCTTCTCTGCCAAAGGAGCGGATCCCGAGGGGTTCGTCATAAAAATGGAACATCTGGTCAGGATTGGCTCCAATCTTGCTTTTCCTCGCCAGGCCTGACCGACCGGACAGGTTCCACCGACAATTAAAAAACGCAACACGACTGCACTGATTAGGAGCAACGCATGACTCGCACTCTCGCATCCCTGCTGCTCGCCGGCGGGCTGCTCGCGGCCGGGCAGGCCATGGCTGGCGGTGAAGACCTGACCCCGGCTCCGGCATCCAATGACGGCCCGCTGATCTGGCACAACGAAAGCCTGACCTACCTGTGGGGCAAGAACTTCAAGGTAGACCCGCCGATCCAGCAGACCTTCACCTTCGAGAGCGCGAGCGCCTGGACCTGGGGTGACATCTGGTTCTTCGTCGACCAGATCAACTACAACGGCAAGGAAAGCGCCACCAACGGCAAGAACACCTACTACGGCGAGTTCAGCCCGCGCCTGTCGTTCGGCAAGATCACCGGCACCGACCTGTCCTTCGGCCCGATCAAGGACGTGCTGCTGGCCAGCACCTACGAGTTCGGCGAAGGCGACGTCGAGTCCTACCTGCTCGGCCCGGGCTTCGACCTGGCGCTGCCGGGCTTCGATTACTTCCAGCTGAACTTCTACTACCGCAAGCCCGACGGCAACCGCGTGCCGTCCGGCGCCTGGCAGATCACCCCGGCCTGGGCCATCACCTTCCCGGTGGGCAACTCCGACATCCTGTTCGACGGCTTCATGGACTGGGTCGTGAACAACAAGGACGCCAGCTCCAGCCGCCGCAACCAGTCGGATTACCACGCCAACCTGCACTTCAACCCGCAGGTGAAGTACGACCTGGGCAAGGCCATGGGTTACGAGGCCAAGCACCTGTACGTCGGTATCGAGTACGACTACTGGTCCGACAAGTACGGCATCAAGGACTCGCAGTTCTTCACCACCGACCAGAACACCGTCAGCGCACTGGTCAAGTACCACTTCTGATGTCACGACTCACCCCGCCGCCTGGCGGGGTGGTTCTTTCTGATGCCGCCGCTGCACCTTTCGTAGATTGTCCCGCAAAAACTTCGGAAATTGCCGACATTCCGAACAGCTGCGCCCCAATTGGTCGAGGCGCTGCGCTGCTCTAGCTTTGTCTCTCTTTAGCTTCACCAAGGAGATGTGAGCCATGAAGAAACTGTTGATCGCGACCATCGTCGCGAGCATATGCACCCCCGTGCTGGCAGCGCCGCTCGGGCATCCGAGCATTCCTCCCACTGAGCTCCACGACAGGACGCACGCGGGCGGCTTCTACCAGGACGTGGTAACGCACACGCAGCCAGCAGCTCCCGAGGAGCCAGCGCGGGAAGAAAAGGCTGTGGTCGCCACGACCGAATGCCAACCGTTGTGGGGCGGCGGCAAGCAGGATGACCAGGCGGCGGCTGAGCAGGCGCGCCAGGATGATCAGGATGCCAAGCAGCGCGGTGTCGCGGTTGTGCCGGTTCCGGACGGTTGCGCGGGGCTGGGTCTTGCTCGTCCGCTCTACGGCAATATGTCGGTAGGTGCTGCCGTCGGTATCGGCGCCGCCATCGTCGCCGTCGGTGCTGCCATCGGCAACCATGGTGGCGGCGGGCACCACAGCTCTTCCGGCACCACTGGCACAACCCGCTAACCACAGTGCCTCCGGTCTGTGCCGGGGGCATCGCTGTCTCAAGGCTGGAACCGGCCGCTGCCCGCAGGCCGGTTCCCAGCTTTTTCCTTGTTGCGCTTGAATCCCGCTACCCGCCTGGGTTATCCATGCAGCGCCACCGCTCAATGCACGGATATCCCGCATGACCCTCCAGGTACCCGCCCATACCGCACCCAACGGCGAAAAGCCCGCCGGCCGCATTCGCCAGAAGAACGAGGAAGCCATCCTCGCCGCCGCCGAGGAGGAGTTCGCTCGCCACGGCTTCAAGGGCACCAGCATGAACACCATCGCCCAGCGCGTCGGCCTGCCCAAGGCCAACCTGCACTACTACTTCAGCAACAAGCTGGGGCTGTACGTAGCGGTGCTGAGCAACATCCTCGAACTGTGGGACAGCACCTTCAACCACCTCACCGTGGATGATGACCCCGCGGTGGCCCTGGCCACCTATATCCGCGCCAAGATGGAATTCTCCCGCCGCTACCCGCAGGCCTCGCGGGTCTTCGCCATGGAGATCATCAGTGGTGGCGAATGCCTCTCCGAACACTTCAGCCAGGACTACCGCACCTGGTTCGCCGGCCGCGCCGCCGTGTTCCAGGCCTGGATCGAGGCCGGCAAGATGGACACCGTGGACCCGGTGCACCTGATCTTCCTGATCTGGAGCAGCACCCAGCACTACGCCGACTTCGCTACCCAGATCGGTTTCGTCACCGGTCGCAAGCGCATGTCCAGGCAGGACTTCAGCGACGCCAGCGACAACCTCATCCGCATCATCCTCAAGGGTTGCGGGCTGACGCCGCCGACCTCCGCATGAGTTTCACCCTGGCCGGCCTCGCCCGCTACGAAGAAGACATCCGCAAGAGCCGCTTCCAGTGCGTGGCCGCACCTATTGCCAGCGAGGCCGAGGCCCAGGCCTTCCTCGCCGCGCACCGGGACGCCAGTGCCGGGCACAACTGCTGGGCGTGGAAGCTGGGCAACCAGTACCGCTTCAGCGATGACGGCGAGCCCGGCGGCACCGCCGGCCGGCCCATGCTGGTGGCCATCGAAGGGCAGGACATGGACCGCGTGGTCGTCGTGGTCAGCCGCTGGTTCGGCGGTATCAAGCTCGGTACCGGCGGCCTGGCCCGCGCCTATGGGGGTTGCGCGGCGAAATGCCTGCAGGACGCCGAGCGGGTCGAACTGGTGCCCAGCAGCCGGCTGGCCTTCGATTGCACCTTCGCCGAGCATGCGTTGTTCAAGGCGCGAGTCCTTGCGCTCGGTGCCAGCATCGAGGACGAAACCTTCGGTGGGGAGGGCGTGCAGGTGACGGCGGTCCTGCCGACCACCCGGATCGAGCCGTTGCAGAAGCTGCTCGGTGACCTCAGCCGCGGTCGTATCCGGGCGCGCTTGCTGGACGCCTGATTCTTCTCCCCAAATCCCGTGGAACCACCTGTGGATAACCTGTGGCAGGTCGGCTCCTGCCTGCGCCGTCCGGAGGCTGCAGGGCATCGCTCATTTTCTGAGCAATTCGTCGCCGGCCTGTTGAGCAAAATATGAACAAGCTGTGGAAAAGTTGTGGATGAATTGCGCCGGAAACGCCGCTCGGGATCACTCCTGACCATTCGGTAAATTATTCACTGGATTGATGCAGGGCTTGCGGGGCCTGGGTCCGGGCTTTTGGCTGGATGGGCGGACGGCACCCGACAGGTTGGGGGCAACTCTCTGGACAATCTGTGGGCAACGTGTGGGCAAGGTGTCTCGTCGTTGAGACACATCGTGAGTTTATCGGCCGTCATCCACCGCCAGCCTTGGCGAAAAGCCTGCCGCTTCGCTTTGAAAATCTGTGGGTAACTCTGGGGAAAAGGCGCCGGCGCATGGCCGGCGCCAGTGCCTTCAAAGACGGAATTGCGCCATCTGCCGCGCCAGGTCGTCGGCCAGGGTTCGCAGCTCGCGGCATTGCTCGCGGCCATGCTGCACTTCGCGGGTGGTGGCGTGGGCGAGATCGGCGATGCCCTGCACGTTGCGGTTGATCTCCTCGGTCACCGCCGACTGCTCCTCGGTGGCCGTGGCGACCTGGTGGTTGATGTCGCTGATGCGCTCCACCTGGTCGGCGATGGCGCCCAGGGAAGCGCCGGCCTGTTCGCTGGCCGCCAGGCTCTGCCCGGTGGTCTGCTGGCTGGATTGCATCGAGCGCACTGCGGCCTCCGCGCCGCCCTTCAGGCGCTGGATGATCGTGAGGATTTCGTCGGTGGAGCCCTGGGTGCGGCTGGCCAGCGTGCGTACCTCATCGGCGACCACGGCGAAGCCACGGCCCAGTTCGCCGGCGCGCGCCGCCTCGATGGCGGCGTTGAGGGCAAGCAGGTTGGTCTGCTCGGAGACGCCGCGGATCACTGCCAGCACCTGGTCGATGCTCGCCACCTGCCCGGCCAGTTCGCCGACCGCGCCGGCCGCCTCGCCGATCTCCCCGGACATGCGCTGGCCGACCTGCAGCGAGCCGCCGACCACCCGCCGCGCTTCGCCGGCTTCGTCGCGCGCCTGCTGCGATGCGCTGGCCGCCTGCTCGGCGTTGCGGGCGATTTCCTGCACCGTGCTGCCCATCTCGTTCACTGCCGTGGCGACCATGTCGGTCATTTCCTGCTGGCGGCCGGCACGGTCGGCGGTGTTGTCCACCACCTGCGCCACTTCGCCGACGGTGCGCAGCAGTTGCTGGCTGGTGCCAAGCACGGCACTGATCAGCGCGCGCTGGCCTTCGAGGAAGCGGTTGAAGCCGCGCGCCAGGTCGCCCAGTTCGTCCGCGCGGCTGTCGTCCAGGCGGCGGGTGAGGTCACCCCCGCCACCGCCGATCTCCAGCAGCGCACTGGTCACCTGGCGGATCGGCCTGGCGAGGCTGCGCGCCATGAGTATCACCAGCGCCAGGCAGAGCAGGGCGACCACTGCTCCGGCGAGGCCGGAGAAGGCCAGCGCCTCGCGGGCGTCGGCATAGATTTCCGCCTCCGGCACTTCGCTCACCAGGGTCCAGCCCAGGTCATGCAGCGGCAGGCTGGCGGCGAGGTAGGCCTCGCCGTTGCGTTCGAAGCGAGCGCTGTGGAAACCCTGCTGGCCGAGCAGTGCGCTCGCCGCGCCGGGCCCGATCAGGTCGCCCAGGCTGCGCCCTTTGGGCAGCGTGGCGTCGGGATGGATCTGTACCTGGCCGTCGTTCTTCACCAGGTACACGCGCCCGGACTGGCCGAAGCGGAAGTCGCTGATCAGCGTCGACAGTTCGCGCATCTCCAGGCCCAGGCCGGCGATGCCGAGCAGCTTGCCGTCGCGCTCCACACGCTGGTCGATGAACAGCGCCAGTTCGCCGGTGCTGCCGTCGGTGTCGATGTTCCACATGCGCGGCTTGCCGCTGTCGATGAACTGGAAGTACCAGCTGTCCTTCGGCTCGCTGCGGCTCAGCGTGCGTTCCTTGCCCTTGTCGCTGTAGTAGGCGCCGCTGGCGTTGGAGGTGATCAGCGCGGAGAAGGCCTTCTGCGAGGCGCGGATGCCGCCCAGGTAGCGGGTGAACTCGGCCAGTTGCGCGGGGCTTTCGCCGGCGGCCAGCCAGTCCTGCACCAGGGTGTTGTCGGCGATGCCGGCCGCTGCGGTGATGGGGCCGGTGAGGCGCTTCTCGAAGTCATTGGCAATCGCCTGGATGCTCGCGGGCAGCGCCTGTTCGAGCAGGTAGCGCTCGCTCAGGCGGTTGACCAGCACGGCATAGAGGCCCAGGACGATGAGCAGGCTGATGAGCAGGGCGGCGCCCATGCTGAGGATGAGCTGGGTCTGGATACTTCGCAGGCGCATTTTCTTGTTTTCCTCCGGACGCACAACGAAACGCCCGCCGGGCGGCGGGCGAAGAGACGGGGTCGTTGAGTGTATCGGCGGCAGCGGGAAAAACTGTTGTCCCACTGGTCAGGTTTTTGCGTCCGCTGGCGTGTCGCCGCACGCACCTTCGCTACATAGCGCGGCCCATTCCACGCCTTCGCGCGTCTGCCGGGCAGGGGCGTCCTGGTGATAACGGGCGATGACCTGGGCGGCGACCGAGATGGCCACTTCCAGCGGGCGTTTGCCGGGCACTTCGCCAAGACCGATGGGGCAATGCATCTGCTCGATCACCTGCGGTGGATAACCGTGCTGCTCCAGCCTCATCTGGAAGCGCCGCGCCTTGGTGCGCGAGCCGATCATGCCGAGAAAGCCGGCGTCGCCGCGCTTGAGCACGGCTTCGGCAATGGCGTAATCCAGTGGATGGTTGTGGGTCATGACCAGGAAGTAGCTGCCCGGCGGCGCTTCGTGCACGGCGTCCTCGGGTTCCTCCAGCAGGCGCATGCGCACACCGTCAGGGACGGCCTTGGGAAGTTCCGCCGCGCGGCTGTCGACCCACTCCAGGCGCAACGGCAAACCTGCCAGCAATGGCGCGAGGGCGCGGCCGACGTGGCCGGCACCGAACAGCACGACCTGGGGTCCACGCGCGGCAAAGCATTCGAACAGCAGGCTGGCACGCCCGCCGCAACACTGGCCCAGCCGTGCGCCGAGGGGGAAGTGTTCCAGCGCCTGGCTGTCGCGGCCTCCGAGCAGCAGCTTGCGGGCGTGCTCGATGGCAGCGAACTCCAGGTGACCGCCGCCGATGGTGTCGAAGATTTCCCCGGCGGTGACCAGCATCTTGCTGCCGGACTCGCGGGGCGTGGAGCCCTGCACGCCGATCACCGTGATCAGCACGTAGCCCTCGGCGCTGTCGCGCAGGCCGGCGACGGCGTCCATCCAGGTTCGGGTCATGCTCGGTTCTCCTGGCGCATCGCCTCGCAGGCCCAGAGTACCCGCTCTGGTGTCGCCGGTGTATCCAGGTCGGGGCTCAGGCGGTAATCCGCGAGGCTGGCGATGGCGTCGCGCAGCGCCGACCACACCGAGATCGCCAGCATGAACGGCGGCTCGCCCACGGCCTTGGACAAGTACACGCTGTCCTCCTCGTTGGGGCGCTCGAACAGTGCCACGCGGAAGTCTTCCGGCGTGTCGCTCACCGCCGGAATCTTGTAGGTCGCCGGCCCCACCGTGAGCAGCTTGCCCGCATCGTCCCAGCGCAGTTCCTCGGTGGTCAGCCAGCCCATGCCCTGGATGAAGCCACCCTCGATCTGGCCGATGTCGATGGCCGGGTTAACGCTGCGGCCGACGTCATGGAGGATGTCCACGCGCAGTACGCGGTACTCGCCGGTCAGCGTATCCACTTCCACCTCGGACACCGCCGCGCCGTAGGCGAAGTAGAAGAACGGATGGCCCTGGCCCTTCTCGCGGTCGTGGAAGATTTTCGGCGTGCGGTAGAAACCGGTGGCGGAAAGCTGGATGCGCGCGAAGTAGGCAGCCTGGATGACCTCGACGAAGTCGAGGTGCCGGGTTCCCACCGTTATGCCGCCGTGTTCGAAACGTACTTCCTGCGGCTTCACCTCGTCGCGTTCGGCAAGGAAGTCGACCAGCCGTTTCTTCAGCGTCCGCGCCGCATCGCGGGCAGCCATGCCATTGAGATCGGTGCCGCTGGAAGCGGCAGTGGGCGAGGTGTTGGGCACCTTGTCGGTGCGCGTGGCGGTGATCACCACGCGCTCCAGCGGTACCTGGAATTCCTCGGCGACAATCTGCGCGACCTTGGTGTTCAGGCCCTGGCCCATCTCGGTGCCGCCGTGGTTCAGCTGGATGCTGCCGTCGGTGTAGAGGTGGATCAGCGCGCCGGCCTGGTTCAGGTGCTGCGCGGTGAAGGAGATGCCGAATTTCACCGGTGTCAGGGCGAGGCCTTTCTTCAGCACTGGGCTCCGCGTGTTGAAGTCATGGATCGCCAAGCGGCGCGCGGCGTAGTCGCTGCTCGTTTCCAGGCGCGCGATCAGCTCGCCCAGCAGGTTGTGCTCGACCTTCTGGTGGTAGGGCGTCAGCTCGCGCCCCGTTCCTCCGTAGAGGTTGAGCTTGCGCACATCGAGCGGGTCCTTGCCCACCGCGCGGGCGATGTCGTCCATGGCGCGCTCGATGACCATCATCCCCTGCGGCCCGCCGAAGCCGCGGAAGGCGGTGTGCGAGACGATGTTGGTGAAGCTGCGGTAGCCGGAGATGGCCACGTCGGGGATGAAGTAGGCGTTGTCGGCGTGGAACATCGCGCGGTCGACGATGGCGTCGGAGAGGTCCGGCGAATGGCCGCAGTCGCCCACCACTTCCAGTTGCGCGGCGAGCAACCGGCCTTCTTCGTCGAAGCCGACACGGTAGCGGTTGTGAAAGGGGTGGCGCTTGCCGGTCAGGCGCATGTCGTCGGCGCGTGGCAGGCGCAGCTTCACGGCTTGCCCGGTCTTGCGGGCGAGCAGCGCGGCGAGGCAGGCGAAGGGCGCGGCCTGGGTTTCCTTGCCGCCGAAGCCTCCGCCCATGCGGCGCACTTCCACGGTGACCTTGGCCAACGGGATCGCCAGCACTTCGGCCGCCAGTTTCTGTACTTCGCTGGGGTGCTGGCTGGAGGTGTGCACCAGCATGCCGCCGTCGTCGCCGGGGAGTGCCAGCGAAGCCTGGCCTTCGAGGTAGAAATGCTCCTGGCCGCCGATGAACTGGCGGGCTTCCAGCAGGTGCGGGGCTTTCTCCAGCGCCGTTTGCGCATCGCCCCGGCGCATGTGGTGCGGTGGGCGTACGAAGCGTTCCTCGGCCTTTGCCTTGAGCGGATCGATCAGCGGATCTTCCTGCGCGTATTCGACCTTCGCCAGGCGTACCGCCCGGCGTGCCTGGATCAGGCTGTGCGCCGCGACGGCGAACAGTGCTTGCCCGTGGTACTTCACCCGCTCGCCGGCCAGCAACGGGTCGCCGGGGAACACCGGGCCGATGTCGGTGTGGCCGGGCACGTCGTCCAGGGTCAGCACGGCCACTACGCCGGGGGCGCTTCGCACCGCGTCGAGGTCGAGGGAAAGAACGGCGCCGCAGGCAATTTCCGTGACGCCGACGGCGGCGTGCAGCAGGTCGCGCGGCTCCTTCAGGTCGTCCACGTAGCGCGCGGCGCCGCTGACGTGCAGCGCTGCGCTGTCGTGTTCGCGGGGCTGGCCCGCACTGTGGATGGCGACCGCGACGCCATTGCTGGCCAGCGGTGGCAGGCTACGCATGGCGCACCTCCGCGGCATTGTCGGACCATTCCAGTAGTGCGCGCTGCAGCAGGTTCTGCGCCACCTTCAGGCGATAGGCGGCGCTGGCGCGCAGGTCGTCGATGGGCTGGAAATCCTCCGGGATCGCGGCCTGCGCCGCAACGACGGCCGCTGTGTCGAATGGCTTGCCGCGCAGCGCCGCTTCGGTCCGCAGGCCGCGCAGGGGCGTGGCCGCCATGCCGCCGTAGGCAAGGCGCACATCGGTGACGATGGCGTTGTCATCGAGGTCCAGTCGCAGCGCCATGCACACGGCGGAAATGTCGTCGTCGCGGCGTTTGGACACCTTGTCGACGCGGAACCGCTGGTGGCTGCCCAGGCGCGGGATCAACACCGCTTCGATGTACTCGCCGGGCTGCAGGACGGTCTTGCGATAGCCGGTGAAGAATCCATCGACAGGCACCTCGCGCACGGCTCCCGACTGGCGCAGGCGCAACGTCGCATCCAGGGCCAGCAATACCGGCGGCGTGTCGCCGATGGGCGAGGCGTTGGCGATGTTGCCGCCCAGGGTGCCGCGCTGGCGGATCTGCAGGGAGCCGAGGCGTTCCAGCAAGGCGCTCACGCCGGGGAATTCGTCCAGTGCAGCGAGGCAGTCGGCATAGGGGCGCGCGGCACCGATCAGCAGGTGGTCGGCATGGCGTTCCAGGCGTTGCAGCTCGTCGACGCGGTCGAGGTGGATGAGCGCCGTGAACGCTTTGAGGTTCTGCGTCGCTTCAAGCGCCAGGTCGGTGCCGCCGGCGATCAGCCGCGCCTGCGGATGGCGCTGAAGCAAGTCGTCCAATTCGTCCAGCGAACCGGGCAACCAGGCCTGCGCCGTGCCTTCGCAAAGGGCGCCGGCTGTGGAGATGTCCCGCAGGCGGGCGACCGTCAGGGCACTGTTCTGCTCGAAGCTGTCCAGGCACGGCTGTCCGGCGATCTGCGCGGCGGCATCGAGGATCGGCCGGTAGCCGGTGCAGCGGCACAGGTTGCCCGAAAGTGCCGTCAGCGCCGTCTCGCGGCTATGTGGCGGCGGTGAATGGTGCCAGGCGAACAGCGACATGACGATGCCGGGTGTGCAGAAGCCGCACTGCGAGCCGTGGCAATCGACCATGGCCTGCTGGACCGGGTGCAGCGCGCCGGGTTCGCCCAGGTGCTCAACGGTCAGCACCTGGCGTCCGTGGACCGCCCCAAGCAATGTGATGCAGGCGTTCACCGCACGGTAGCGCAAGGCTTCGCCCTCGGGCTCGGCGAGCACCACGGTACAGGCGCCGCAGTCGCCCGAGGCGCAGCCCTCCTTGGTGCCGGTGCCGGCGCGGTGGATGCGCAGGTAGTCGAGCAGGCTGGTCTCGGGCGCGAACCCGTCGGCCTGGACTGCTTCTTCGCCGAGCAGGAACTGGATCATCGGGAGTCCTCGTCGTCATGCGTGCGGCGTGCCGCTTCGCGAAGGCTGACCGGAACGGGCGAGAACCCTGCGTTAGCGGCCCACGCAAACAAGCATAGGCGCGTGGGCGGGCAGGGCAAAAAAGCAGGGGCTGGCAAGGCAGGGCGAGGCACCGTACGTCGCGTTTGCCGTTGCCCTCGAGCGGCTTTCGCGCCAAGGTGTGAAGACCGGTGCAAGCCGCCGGACTCGGGGGGAGGGCTTGAAGCCGCCAGGCAGAGCCCTTGAAGCGGGAATTCAGGTGTAGGATCCCGCGTTTCGCTTGATAGGAAACTTCTTCCTTTTATAGCCACCCTCATAGAAATACTCAATATTCCTAATGCCCTAAATCAATGGGCCTTTTTTGTCATCAGACGATAATCTTCTACCTGTCGAATTTCTAACGATCGACCCACTCGATTAAACGACAACTCTCTACGAGGAATTGCCTAATGAACCTGATCAACACCCAAGTCCAACCGTTCAAGGTCAACGCTTTCCACAATGGCAAGTTCATCGAAGTCACCGAGCAGTCCCTGAAGGGCAAGTGGTCGGTACTGATCTTCATGCCGGCAGCCTTCACCTTCAACTGCCCGACCGAGATCGAAGACGCCGCCAACAACTACGCTGCGTTCCGTGACGCTGGTACCGAGGTTTACATCGTGACCACCGACACCCACTTCTCCCACAAGGTGTGGCACGAAACCTCCCCGGCTGTTGGCAAGGCTCAGTTCCCGCTGATCGGCGACCCGACCCACCAGCTGACCAACGCTTTCGGCGTGCACATCCCGGAAGAAGGCCTCGCCCTGCGCGGCACCTTCGTGATCAACCCGGAAGGCGTGATCAAGACCGTCGAAATCCACTCCAACGAGATCGCTCGTGACGTCGGCGAGACCCTGCGCAAGCTGAAAGCTGCCCAGTACACCGCGGCTCACCCGGGCGAAGTCTGCCCGGCCAAGTGGAAAGAAGGCGAGAAGACCCTGGCTCCGTCCCTGGACCTGGTCGGCAAGATCTAAGAACGGCCGGGAAGCGGTTGCGCGGCAGCTCCTGCCGCGCAACCACCGGGCGCCCGCCCACAGCGCTTCCCCCACCGTTTTGCAGTACCCCGAGGATGCCTACCGGCATCCTCCCTACCTAAAGCCAAAAGCGTGCGTAGGGTGGGCCAGAAGGCTCGCCGGGGAACCCCTTTGCTCAAATTCCGAGGATCTGGATCATGTTGGACGCCACTCTTAAAACCCAGTTGAAGGCCTACCTGGAAAAGGTTCAGCAGCCGTTCGAGATCGTCGCTTCCCTCGATGACAGCGACAAATCCCGCGAACTGAGCGAACTGCTGCACGACATCGTCGGCCTGACCGACAAGATCACCCTGCGAGAAGATGGCAGCGATGGCCGCAAGCCGTCGTTCTCGCTGAACCGCCCGGGGGCGAACATCGGCCTGACTTTCGCCGGTATCCCCATGGGCCACGAATTCACTTCCCTGGTGCTGGCGCTGCTGCAGGTCGGCGGCCACCCGTCCAAGCTCGAGGCCGACGTGATCGAGCAGGTCAAGGGCGTGCAGGGCACGTTCGAGTTCGAAACCTACTTCTCGCTGTCCTGCCAGAACTGCCCGGACGTGGTGCAGGCGCTGAACCTGATGGCCGTGCTCAACCCGAACATCCGCCACGTCGCCATCGACGGCGCGCTGTTCCAGGATGAAGTCGAGCAGCGCCAGATCATGTCGGTGCCGAGCATCTACCTGAACGGCGAAGTGTTCAGCCAGGGCCGCATGGGCGTGGAAGAAATCCTCGCCAAGATCGACACCGGCGCCGCTGCCCGCGAAGCCGAGAAGCTGTCGGCCAAGGAAGAGTTCGACGTCCTGGTCGTCGGCGGTGGCCCGGCCGGCGCTGCGGCTGCGATCTACGCCGCCCGCAAGGGCATCCGCACCGGCGTTGCCGCCGAGCGTTTCGGCGGCCAGGTGCTGGACACCATGGCCATCGAGAACTTCATCTCGGTGACCGAGACCGAAGGCCCGAAACTGGCGCGCCAGCTCGAAGAGCACGTCAAGCACTACGAAGTCGACATCATGAACCTGCAGCGCGCCAGCGCGCTGATTCCGGCCAAGAGCGTCGGCGGCCTGCACGAAGTGCAGTTCGAGGGCGGCGGCAGCCTGAAGGCCAAGTCGGTGATCCTGGCCACCGGCGCCCGCTGGCGCGAAATGGGCGTGCCGGGCGAGAAGGAGTACAAGGCCAAGGGCGTGTGCTTCTGCCCGCACTGCGATGGCCCGCTGTTCAAGGGCAAGCGCGTGGCGGTGATCGGCGGCGGCAACTCCGGCGTCGAAGCGGCCATCGACCTGGCCGGTATCGTCTCCCACGTGACCCTGCTGGAGTTCGACAGCAAGCTGCGCGCCGACGCCGTGCTGCAACGCAAGCTGTTCAGCCTGCCGAACGTGGACGTGATCACCAGCGCGCTGACCAGCGAAGTGAAAGGCGATGGCCAGAAGGTCACCGGCCTGGTCTACAAGGACCGCAACTCGGAAGAGTTCAAGTCCATCGACCTGGAAGGCATCTTCGTGCAGATCGGCTTGCTGCCCAACAGCGAGTGGCTCAAGGGCACCATCGAGCTGAGCCCGCGTGGCGAGATCATCGTCGATGCCCGTGGTGAAACCTCGCTACCCGGCATCTTCGCCGCCGGCGACGTGACCACCGTACCGTACAAGCAGATCGTGATCGCGGTCGGCGAAGGCGCCAAGGCGTCGCTCTCCGCCTTCGATCACCTGATCCGCTCCTCCGCGCCAGCCTGATGACCTCGCGCTAGAGAAAGAAACGCCCGGCTCACGAGAGTGAGTCGGGCGTTTTCTTTTGTGCGGAATTTGCCGGACTCTCAGAGAATCGGCGACACCAGCCGCGCCACCCGCATCCCCAGTTGCTGCAGCCGGTGCACGCGCCTGCGGTCGTCCAGGGTCATCTCCACCGACTGGGCGAAGTCCTCTTCCAGCATGGCTTCCACGTCGCGGGCGAAGCCTTCGTCGACGGTGATCACCATGATCTCGAAGTTCAGGCGGAAGGAGCGGTTGTCCAGGTTGGCGCTGCCCACCGCGGCGCTGTCGTGGTCGATCAGCACCACCTTCTGGTGCAGGAACCCCGGCTGGTAGCGGAACACCCGCACGCCAGCACGCACGGCCTCCAGGGCGTAGAGGCTGGAGGCGGCGTAGACCGTCTTGTGGTCCGGCCGCGAGGGCAACAGGATGCGCACATCCACGCCGCGCAGCACCGCCAGGCGCAAGGCAGCAGCGACGGCTTCGTCCGGGACGAAGTAGGGCGTGGTGATCCACACCCGCTCAACCGCCGCGTTGATCGATTCGACGAAGAACAGCGAGCAGGTTTCCTGGGGGTCCGCCGGGCCGCTGGGGACGACCTGGCAAAGCATCCCGGCATCGTCGTAGCCATCGGGCAGGATCAGCGTCGGCAGGGTATGGGTGGCCCAGAACCAGTCCTCGGCGAAACATTCCTGCAGGCACGCCACCGCCGGCCCGCGCAGTTCGATGTGAGTATCGCGCCAGGGCGCCAGCGGCGGCTTCTCGCCCAGGTATTCGACGCCGACGTTGTGCCCGCCGACGAAGCCGCGCAGGCCATCGACGACCACTATCTTGCGATGGTTGCGGAAGTTCACCTGGAAGCGATTGATCATCCCGCTGCCGGTGCTGAACGCATGCACCTGCACGCCGCCCTGGCGCAGCTTGTCGATATAGCGGCGCGGCAGCGCGTGGCTACCGATGCCGTCGTACAGCAGGAACACGTCGACGCCATTCGCCGCGCGCTCCAGCAGCAGCTGCGCCAGGCGCTGGCCGAGGGCGTCGTCGCGGATGATGAAGAACTGCACCAGCACGACTTTCTTTGCCGCCGAGATGGCTTCGAACATCGCATCGAAGGACGCCTTGCCGTTCGCCAGCAGGCGCACCTCGTTGTTCGCCAGCGTCGGCATGCGCGCCAGCCCGACCATCGCCTTGAGCGCCTTGTAGCCATCGTACTGGCGGGCGGCGAGCGCCTCTTCCACCCAGGGGCGCCAGTCCAGCTCGGCGGCGGCCACGTGCATCTCCTCGTTGGCTTGCCGGCGCGCGCCGATGTAGGCGTCGAAGCGGCTGCGGCCGAAGACCAGGTAGGGCACCAGGGTCAGCAGCGGCATGAATACCAGCGAGGTCGCCCAGGCAATGGCACCCTGCGCGGTGCGCACGCTGAGCACGGCATGGACCGCAGCGATGATCCCGAGCAACTGGACCACCACCAGGAAGTGGGCGATGTAGGCGGAGTAATGCATGGGCGCGCGATCGGTTCCTTGTGGTCGGCGATTGGGCTGAGCTTAGCTGGCTGCCGGATACTGCGGCCAACGGTGGATGGGGCCGCGCCAGTGTTCGTAGGCCTTGCCCAGGCGCAGCACCTCGACGTCGGCGAAGCGCGGGCCGACGATCTGCAGGCCGATGGGCATGCCGTCGGCGGTGAAGCCGCAGTTGATTGAGAGTGCCGGTTGCTCGGACATGTTCCACGGCACGGTGAAGCCGATGTGCTCAAAGGGCTGCGCCGGGTCGTTGGTCGGTGATGCCCATTCGGCCGGGAAAGCGGCGACCTGGTTGGTCGGCGAGAGCAGGAAGTCGATCTCCTGGAACTGCTCGGCGGCCCGGCGGCGCATCTCGAACGTCTGGTTGAAGCCGCGCACTGCTTCGGCACCGCTCACCGCCGCGCCGCCCTCGGCCCACTGGAAGATGTAGGGCAGCACCTTGGCCTGGCGCTCCACCGGCAGGTTCTCCAGCTCGGCCCACAGGCGCGCGCGCCAGAACCTGTCCAGGCCCTCGAGCAGCTCGCGGTCGAGGATCGGCCGAACCTCGATGATTTCCGCGCCGGCATCGGCGAACTGCCTTGCGGCGGCTTCCACCGCAGCGCACACCTCGGGCTCGGGGCGCAGGCCGCAGCCGGGGTCCAGCTGCAGGCCGATGCGCAGGCCGCGCACCTCGGCGTAGTCGATGTGCCAGTCGAGATCGGCCGGCGGCAGGGCCGTAGCGTCACGCCAGTCGGGGCGCGCCAGGTGCCTCATCATCAGCGCCGCGTCGTCCAGTGTGCGGGTCATGGGGCCGGCGCAGCGCCCTGTGAAGTAGGGATCGATGGGGATTCGCCCCAGGCTCGGCTTGAAGCCGACCAGCCCGCACCAGCCCGCCGGCAGGCGCACCGAGCCGCCGATGTCGGTGCCGATGTGCAGCGGCCCGTAGCCGGCCGCTGCCGCCGAGGCTGCACCGGCGCTGGAGCCGCCCGGGTTCATGCGCAGGTCCCAGGGGTTGCGGGCCAGCTTGTGGAAGCTGGACAGCCCGGAGGAGAGCATGCCGAAGTCCGGCACCGTGGTCTTGCCCAGCAGGATGGCGCCGGCCTCGTTCATCCGCTCGGCGGGCGGGGCGTTGCCGGTCGCCGGTTGCAGGAGGGTGGCGGCGCTGCCCTGCGGAATCGGGTCGCCGGTGGTGGCGATCAGTTCCTTGATGGTCACCGGTACGCCGTCCAGCTCGCCGCAGGGAGCGCAGCGGATCCAGCGCGCCTCGGAGCGCCGCGCCTGCTCGATCGCGCGCTGCGGGTCGAAGGCATAGAGGGCGCAGAGCTGCGGTTCCCAGCGTTCGATATGGGCGATCAGATGGTCGAGGTACTCGACCGGGGAAAGCTGGTGCGAGCGGTAGAGGGCGAGCAGTTCGACGGCGGACAGATCGTGCAACGGTGGCATGGCGGTCTCCGGCGGGGCTGTGCCTCACCCTAACCGAATCCGCGCGCCGAGGGGATGGGGTGCGGCACTCATGCCGCACCCGCTTGCGTGGCTCAGGCGCGCTGACGCGACTGCTGGTCGATCAGGTACTGCAGGCGATACAGATGACGGTAGCCCGCTTCCCAGGCGCCGTGGCCGGATTTCACGTTGATGTGCCCGGCGGAGGGCAGGATCACGGTTTCGGCACCCCAGATGCGACCCAGCGCCATGGCGCGCTGCGGGCTGCAGGCGGCGTCGTTGTCCGAGCCCACCAGCACCGTCGGGAACGGCAGCGTCTGGGCGGCAATGGGGGCAAAGTTGCGCAGCGCGTCGTGGCAGGTTTCCCGTTCCACATCCGCTGGCGCAACCAGCAGGGCGCCGGATACCTGGGCCAGCGCACGACGATCGGCGCGGGCCGCCCAGGCGGCGACGGTGACGCAGCCCAGGCTGTGGGCGATCAGCACCACGCGGCCGGGCTCGCGGCGGATTTCGCGGTCGAGTTCGGCGACCCAGTCGGCACGCTGCGGGGTGATCCAGTCCTGCTGCTGCACCCGCGCGGCGTTTGGCAGGGCGCGCTGCCAGTGGCTCTGCCAATGGGCGTCGTCGGATCCGTGCCAGCCCGGCACGATCAGGTAGCGGATGCGGTCGTTGCGCATGGGGCGGCCCTCTCGAATCGTCATGAGAAGGCATTCTAGGGAGGGTTTTAATATTCGTTAAGGAATAAGAAATTCTTTGCTTATGCAGTATTTAAGCTAAACGAATGGCTATAAGCGGTTATTCCTGCGCCCGGCGCAACGGGCAGCAGCGCGCCAGGATGCCTTCCAGGTTGAGGTCGGGCATGGCGTATTCTCGCAGTGCGCGGGCGGTCTGCTCGACGTAGTCGCGGGTGGTACCGAAGTGGCCCTGGGCGCTGGCCAGCACGTGCTCGACGATATTGTCGGGCAGGGAGCCGGCGTAGCTGGGCAGATGGCGTTCGAGGACGAAGCCCAGGGCGCGCACGCGCGTGCCGTCGTCGAGGCGGCAGTTGAGCCATTCCGGGCGATAGGAGGCGTAGGGCATCTCCCTTTCCCAAAGCGCGTAGAGGTTGGCGTCGAGGTGATCTTCCGGCAGGCGGAAGGCGAAGCCTGAGCAGGAGCCGCCGCGATCCAGGCCGAGTACCAGGCCGGGTGCTTCCGGGGTGCCGCGGTGGGTCAGGGACCACAGGTAGAGCCCGCGATGGTAGCCGTGCACCCGCGCGCGGCGCGCTTCGGCCACCGGGAACTCCGGGCGCCAGATCAGCGAGCCGTAGGCGAACAGCCACACCGGACCGGCGCCATGTTCGCTCATGGTGATGTCGAGCGAGGCGCGCAGCTGTTGTGGTGTGAAGCGTTCCGGCACCCCCAGTGTCGGCGGATAAAACGGGCCTTCCGAAGCGGGAGACGATGTCATGCGGTACCCCTCAGGTCTCCGAACTGTCATCAACTTAGTGGAAGAGCGGCGGCCACGGAAGAGCCTGAAAGGCATAGGTTTATTGCCGAGGCGGGGATGACGACGAACGGCGGAGGCGAGGTTGTGGATGTTAGCGCCAAAGCCCCGCTCCCCCGCCCTCTCCCTTAAGGGAGAGGGAGCCGATCGGCGTTGCCGGGAGGTACGGGGTTCCGCTTGATGCCATTCAGTCCCCTCTCCCTTCGGAGCGGGGCGCGCAGCCAGGGTTCGGGAGAGGGTGCTACCGGCTGCTCGGTCCCTGGGAATCGCGAATAAAAAAAGGCCGCTCACCCCTGCCTGAGTATTGGGAGAGCGGCCTTGAAGCTCGGTACGTTGTGGAGGTCCCTTTCTACACCCGCTCTGTTTCAGGCGTCTTACAGGTTCCTCAGCGCGCGGTGATGACCGCCAGTTTGGTGATGCCGGCCTTCTCGATGGAGGCCATGGCCTTGGCCACCTGGCCATAGTTCACGGTTTCATCGGCCTGCAGCTGCACGCGGACTTCGGCGTCCTTGGCCTTGGCCGCCGCCAGATTGCTTTGCAGCAGGTCCGGCTGGATCTCGTCCTTGTTGATGAACCACTTGCCGGCGCCGTCGATGCTCACCACCAGCGGGTCCTTCTGCTCCGGCGGGGCGACCGCCTCGGTCTTGGGCAGGTTGATCGGGATGGCGTTGGTCAGCAGCGGCGCGGTGACGATGAACACCACCAGCAACACCAGCATCACGTCCACCAGCGGGGTGACGTTGATCTCGGAGAGAACCTCGTCGCTGTCCTGGGTCGAGAAGGCCATGTCAGCTCGCCTCCTTCACGCTGGCGCCGGCAGCCGGTTTGCGCGCGGCGGTGGGCAGGGCGACGACGCGGAAGGCACTCTTCTGCGCGAGGCTGTAGAAGTCGTGGGCGAAGTCGTCGAGGTCGGCCGCAGTGAGCTTCAGGCGACGGAGGAAGTAGTTGTAGACCAGCACCGCCGGCACGGCGACGGCGATTCCCACGCCGGTGGCGATCAGTGCGCTGCCGATGGGGCCGGCGACAGTTTCAAGGCTGGCGGAGCCGGCTGCGCTGATGCCCTTGAGCGCTTCCATGATGCCCCACACGGTGCCGAACAGACCGATGAAGGGCGAGGTGGAACCGATCGAGGCGAGCACCGCCAGGCCGGATTCCAGGGAGCGGCGCTCACGCTGGATCTGCTGGCGCAGGGCGCGCTCGAGGCGGTCCTGGTGGTTGATCGACTGGGCCAGGTCCGGCTGGCCGTTGTCCTGCACCTGGATGGCGGCGAAACCGGCCTGGGCCACGCGGGCGCCGGCGCCGGGCTTGCCGGCGGCCTGGTCACCGGCCGATTCGAGGCTGGTGGCGCTCCAGAACTGCTTCTGGAAGCGCTTGTCCTGGGACTTCTGGCGGGTGAACTGGACGCCTTTCACCAGGGCCAGCGCCCAGGTGACGACGGAGAAGCCGACCAGCAGCCAGATGACTGCGCCTTCGACGGATTCCAGGGGGTTCAGGGGCAGACTCATGGGTGTTCTCCTTCCGCGTTTCTCGTGCGGCTGATCTGGGCAAGTTGAATCAATGCAATTTGAAGTCGATGGGTACGCTGACCCAGCCGTCCTGGGCCACATCACCGCGCTTGGCGGGGACGAAGCTCCAGCGTTTCACTGCGCGCACCGCGGCGTCGTCCAGGGCGTCGCGACCGCTGCTCTTCTGCACCTGGATCTCGCTCGGGCTACCGCTGGCAAGTACGTGCACACGCAGCAGGACGGTGCCTTCCCAACCGCGACGCTGGGCCAGTGGCGGGTATTCCGGCGCCGGGTTCTTCAGATAACCGGCGCTGGCCGAGGGCGGCGTCAGCGGGGCTGGAGCCGGCGCTGGCGGAGCAGGTGGCGCCGGTTGCGGTGGCGGAGTTTCAGCCTTGGGCGGCGCTGGTTGCTCGACCGGCTTGGGCACGGGCTTGGGAACCGGTTTCGGCTTGGGTTTGGGGATCGGCTTGGGCGGCGGCGGTTTCACCGCGTTTTCGTCCACCACCGGAGGTGGCGGCTCCTGCACCACTGGCTCGGGGATCGGCTCGGGCGGCGGCGGTTCCACCACCGGCGGCGTCGGCGCGGTGAATTCGATGGTCATCGGCGGCACCTGTGGCGGTACCTCCGGCAGTTTGGGCGTGGGCTGCTGGCTCAGCCAGTAGATCACCGCGCCGTGCAATGTCAGGGCGAACAGGCCGAGCAGCACGCCTTCGCGGCGGCTCAGCGCGCGGGCTTTCGCCGGCACGTGGCGGCCTAGCTCCAGCGCGTGGCGCAGCGGGCGGCCGAGATCGACCAGGTCGCCGCCGGGCACGTGGCGCAGGAAAGCATCCGGCGCGAGGGCATGCTGGGGTTGAGCCATGAACGATCTCCTTGCAGGTCTGCGCGGCTCTACGACGCGCTTGAAACGGACCTGCATGATTGGCGGAGCGTCTTAGCTCTTGAAGTGATTATTTTAGTTATTGAAATAACTTTCTGGACTATACGGTTTTGCTGGGTCGCTGTAGGCCGCGCCATTCGTGCCTTTGAGCGAAATCGTAAAAAACCGATGCCTTTGCGGCATGGAAAATATGCAGGGAAGGTTGGCGAAAAAATGCTCAAACCCTTGCGGCAGAGCCTTCCTGTAGGAGCGAGCTTGCTCGCGAACGGGATTTTCAGGCCGCTCCGGAGCCGGGCGGGTTCGCGAGCAAGCTCGCTCCTACAAAGAGCAAAAAGCCAAAACGAAAAAGCCCGGTCATTCGACCGGGCTTTTCAGAAGGTGAAGCTGCGTCGGCGATCAGAACGCCGGAACGACGGCACCCTTGTACTTCTCGAGGATGAACTGCTTCACCTCGGGGCTGTGCAGGGCGGCGGCCAGCTTCTGCATGGCGGCGCTGTCCTTGTTGTCCGGGCGGGCAACCAGGATGTTCACATAGGGCGAGTCGGCGCCTTCGATGGCGAGCGCGTCCTTGGTGGGGTTCAGCTTGGCTTCCAGGGCGTAGTTGGTGTTGATCAGGGCGAGGTCGACCTGGGTCAGCACGCGCGGCAGGGTGGCCGCTTCCAGCTCACGCACCTTGATGTTCTTCGGGTTCTCGACGATGTCTTTCGGGGTCGCGGTGATGGACTTGTTGTCCTTGAGCTTGATCACGCCGGCCTTGTCCAGCAGCAGCAGGGCGCGGCCGCCGTTGGTAGCGTCGTTGGGGATCACCACGGTGGCGCCCGAGGGCAGCTCTTCGAGCTTCTTGAACTTGGTGGAGTAAGCGCCCAGCGGCTCGATGTGCACGCCGGTGACGGCGATCAGGCTGGTGCCCTTGGTCTTGTTGAACTCATCCAGGTACGGCTGGTGCTGGAAGAAGTTGGCGTCCAGGCGCTTCTCGGCGACCTGGGTGTTGGGCTGCACGTAGTCGGTGAACTCCTTCACCTTCAGTTCGACCCCTTCCTTGGCCAGGATGGGTTTGACGAAATTGAGGATCTCGGCGTGCGGCACCGGAGTGGCGGCGACGGTCAGGCTGTCGGCAGCCTGGGCCAGCGGGGCGGCGATCACGGCGGCGGCAGCGAACGCGGCGAACAGTTTCTTCATGGTTGGCTCCTTGGCGGCCCGCATCCGGCGGGCCTTGTGGTTATTTGCGGGAATAGTGGACCACCAGCTTGTCGCCGACGGTCTGCAGGATCTGGACGAGTACCACCAGCATCACCACGGTGAGCAGCATCACGTCGTCCTGGAAGCGTTGGTAGCCGTAGCGGATCGCCAGGTCGCCGAGGCCGCCGGCGCCGACCACGCCGGCCATCGCGGTGTAGGACACCAGGGTGATGGCGGTGACCGTGATGGCGGCGATGATGCCTGGGCGGGCTTCGGGCAGCAGGGCGTTCCAGATGATCTGGCGGGTGCTGGCGCCCATTGCCTGGGTGGCTTCGATGATGCCTTTGTCCACCTCGCGCAGCGCGGTTTCCACCAGGCGCGCGAAGAACGGCGTGGCACCCACCACCAGCGGCGGGATGGCCCCGGCGACGCCCAGCGAGGTGCCGACCAGGATTACCGTGAGCGGGATCAGCACGATCAGCAGGATGATGAACGGCAGCGAGCGCAGCACGTTGACGATGAACGCCAGCACGCCGTAGATGCCGCGGTTGGCGAACATCTGTTTGGGCCCGGTGAGGAACAGCAGCACGCCCAGCGGCAGGCCGAGGATGACGGTGAACAGCAGCGAACCGCCGAGCATCCAGAAGGTGTCGAGGCTGGCCTGGAGAATCTCGGACCAATCGATGTTTACAAAAAAGTCGCTCATGCGCGCAGCACCTCCACATGGACTTCGGCGGCGTTGAGCTGCGCCATGGCGGCCTCGATGTCACCGCCCACCAGGGACAGGGTGAGCTGGCCGTAGGGCTGGTCCTTGATGCGGTCGATGCGGCCGGCGAGGATGCTGTAGTCCACGCCGGTCTGGCGCGCGACGGTGCCCAGCAGCGGCGCGTAGGTCGCCTCGCCACGGAAGGTCAGGCGCAGGATGCGGCCCGGCACGTGGGCGAAGTCATCGTGCTGCTCGTTCTCGTCCACACGCTCGGCCTCGAAGACGAAGCGGCGGGTGGTTTCGTGCTGCGGGTGGAGGAACACGTCGGCGACGTCGCCCTGTTCAACGATGCGCCCGGCATCCATGACGGCGACCTGGTCGCAGACCCGGCGGATCACGTCCATCTCGTGGGTGATCAGGACGATGGTCAGCTTCAGCTCGCGGTTGATCTCCGCCAGCAGTTGCAGGACCTGGCCGGTGGTCTGCGGGTCGAGGGCGCTGGTGGCTTCGTCGCAGAGCAGGATGGTCGGCCGGCAGGCCAGGGCGCGGGCGATGCCGACGCGCTGCTTCTGGCCGCCGGACAGCTGTGCCGGGTACTTGCGGGCGTGGTCCTGGAGGCCGACGCGCTCGAGCAGTTCGTCCACCCGCGCGGTGATCTCGGCGGCGCTGAAGGTGCCGGCGAGCTTCATCGGCATGGCGATGTTGTCGGCGACGGTCTTGGAGGCCAGCAGGTTGAAGTGCTGGAAGATCATCCCGACGCGCTGGCGGAAGCGGCGCAGGCCGTCGGCGTCCAGGGCGGTGATGTCTTCGCCGTCGATGACGATGCGCCCGCCGCTGGGTTCTTCCAGGCGGTTGATCAGGCGCAGCAGGGTGCTTTTACCGGCGCCGGAATGGCCGATCAGGCCGAACACCTGGCCGCCCTCGATGGACAGGCGGGTCGGCTGCAGGGCCGGGATATCGCGTCCGGCGACGCGATAGGTCTTGTGGACGTCGTGGAATTCGATCACGTAGCAAACCTTGTGGGTACGGCGTGTGGGAACCTGTTCATGGCGTGCTGCGCGTCGGCATTACTGCGTTGAGAACAGGCGAGAAATGCTCATTTACGCGTGAGTAGACTCCGCTTTCTCGCCTGTTTTCGCCTTGTACTGCTCTAGCTCGCAAGCCCTAAACAGATTCGGGACCTACTAAGTTGTCGAGGGATAAACGACAAACGTAGGCGGTCAGCCAAAACCGCGCATTTTAACCTGCTTTTTTATGGCTGATTAATCTTTGTTCAACTAACTGCGGAACAAAAGGGAATAACGGGCACCGCGAACGGGTGCCCATGGGCTTACGGCGTGCAGGTTGGCTGAGCGCCGGGAGCGGCGGGCTTCTGCAGGCCGCTGACATCGGCGGCGACGCCGGGGGCGCGGGGCATCAGCGAGCGGGCGCGGGTCAGGGCGGTGGTGGCGCCGTTGACGTCGCCCTTGGCCAGGGCCTCGCGGCTGCGCTCCAGGTAGGCGTCGGCCAGGCGCTTGCGCCGTTCGGCGAGCTGGGTGGTGTCTTCCTGCTCGGAACCCAGCGCGAGCTGCGCGGATTCCAGACGGCCGGCGGCCAGTTCGGTCTCGAAGGCGCTACTGCTGGTTGGGGTGGTCGCGGTGCTCTGGCAGGCTGCCAGGGCAAGCGCCATGGCCATCAGCGCGAACAGGCGGATGACGAACGACTTCATGCGTCAGGGTCTCTTTTGATCAAAAAATCGCCAAATTCTACACCGTCCGGCGCGGCAGGACAAAGCTCAGCAGGAACAGGGCTGCCGCGCTGACCACGATGGAGGGGCCGGCAGGAGTGTCCTTGAACCAGGACAGCGAGAGGCCGGCGCACACTGCCACCAGGCCGATCAGGCTGGCGCCGAAGGCCATCTGCTCAGGGCTGCGCGCGTGCCGTTGGGCAGCGGCGGCGGGGATGATCAGCAGCGAGGTGATCAGCAGCACGCCGACGATCTTCATGGCCACGGCGATGACGATGGCGATCAGCAACATCAGCGCCAGACGGATGGCGGTGACCGGCAGGCCTTCGACCCGCGCCAGTTCCTCGTGCACGGTGATCGCCAGCAGCGGCCGCCACAGCCAGCAGATCAGCCCCAGCACCAGGGCGCTACCGGCGACTATCCACAAGAGGTCGGTCTGGCTGACGGCGAGCAGGTCGCCGAACAGGTAGGCCATCAGGTCGACGCGCACTTCCTTCATGAAGCTCAGCGTCACCAGGCCCAGCGACAGCGTGCTGTGGGCGAGGATGCCGAGCAGGGTATCGGCGGCCAGCGGCTGGCGCTGCTGCAGGGTGACCAGCAGCACGGCGAGCAGCACGCAGCCGACGGTCACCGCCAGGGTCGGGCTGACGTCCAGCAGGAAGCCGAGGGCGACGCCGAGCAGGGCGGCGTGGGACAGGGTGTCGCCGAAATAGGCCATGCGTCGCCAGACGACGAACGAACCCAGGGGCCCGGCGACCACCGCCAGGGCCAGCCCGGCGAGGAGGGCGTTGAGCAGGAAATCAGCCATGGTTGCAGTCGGGGCCGTGCTGGTGGACCGGAGTGAAGCGGGTGCCGGCGGGGAAAGCGGGTTTCACCACCTCGCCGTGCAGGTCGTGGGAGTGGTCGTGGTGGTGGTGATAGATCGCCAGGCTGCGGGCATCCTGGCCGAACAGCTCGACGAAGGCGGGGTCGCCGCTGACCTGTTCCGGATGTCCGGAGCAGCAGACGTGGCGGTTCAGGCAGACCACCTTGTCGGTGGCGCTCATCACCAGGTGCAGGTCGTGGGAAACCATCAGCACGCCGCAGCCGAGGCGGTCGCGCAGGCGGCCGATCAGGCGGTACAGCTCGGCCTGGCCGGCGACGTCGACACCCTGCACGGGTTCGTCGAGCACCAGCAGTTCCGGCTTGCGCAGCAGCGCGCGGGCCAGCAGCACGCGCTGCAGTTCACCGCCGGAAACGCTTTGCAGCGGCTTGTCGATGACGTGGGCGGCACCGACTTCCTTCAGCGCGTCGAGCGCCTGGGGGCGCTGTACGCCCGGCACCAGGCGGAGGAAGCGGAAGACCGTCAGCGGCAGGGTCGGATCGACGTGGAGTTTCTGCGGCATGTAGCCGATGGACAGCTTCGGCGCGCGCCAGACGCTGCCGCTGTCGGGCTTGAGCAGGCCGAGCACGCTGCGCACCAGGGTCGTCTTGCCGGCGCCGTTGGGGCCGATCAGGGTGACGATCTCGCCGGGAGCGATGGTCAGGTCGACGTTCTGCAGCACCGCCTGACCGCCATAGCTGACGCCGACGCCTTGCAGGCGGATCAGGGCGTCACTCATCACGCCTCCCGCTGGCCGGGCGCGCAGGCGCCGCAGAGGCCGACGATCTCGACGGTCTGGCTTTCCACGGCGAAGCCGACACCCTTGGCGCCGGCAATGATGGCCTCGCTGATGGCCGGTTGTTCCAGCTCGATGGCGGTGTGGCAGGCGCGGCAGATCAGGAACTGGCCTTCGTGGGCGTGTTCCGGGTGCGCGCAGCCGATGAAGGCGTTGAGGGAGGCGATGCGGTGTACCAGGCCATTTTCCAGGAGGAAGTCCAGCGCGCGGTAGACCGTCGGCGGCGCCGCCTTGCGGCCGTCTTCCTCGCTCAGCACGGCGAGGATGTCGTAGGCGCCCAGCGGCTTGTGACTGGCCCAGACCAGCTCCAGCACGCGCCGGCGCAGCTCGGTCAGGCGCACGCCCTGGCGCGCGCACAGCGCGTCGGCGTCGGCCAGGGCGCTGGCCACGCAGTTGGCGTGGTCGTGCGGGCGGCAGGCGAGGGGAGTCTTGGGGGCGATCTTGTACATGCGCGGCGACGCTCGGGTTCAGAGACGTTATTATATTACTCTTTCATGTCTCCCCTGTGTGAGTGCCGCCGTGTCCTTCCGTCCCGTCGCCCTGCTGATCGCCTGCTGCGCGCTGCTGCTCAGCCTCCCCGTGCGTGCCGAGGTCAGCGTGCTGACCAGCATCAAGCCGCTGCAACTGATCGCCGCTGCCATCCAGGACGGTGAAGGGACGCCGGACGTGCTGCTGCCGCCGGGCGCCTCGCCGCACAGCTACTCGTTGCGCCCCTCGGACATCCGCCGCGTGCGCGATGCGCAGCTGTTCTACTGGGTCGGCCCGGACCTGGAGAACTTCCTGCCCAAGGTGCTGGACAGCCGCAAGGGCCCGAGCGTGGCCGTGCAGGACCAGGCCGGCATGCATCTGCGCAAGTTTGCCGATTTCAGTGAGTCGAACCACCCGGACCACGACGACCACGATCATGACGACCTTGGCCATGATCACGACCACCGTCCCGGCATGATCGACGCCCACCTCTGGCTGCTGCCGGCCAACGCCCAGGTGATCGCCGCGCGCATGGCCGAAGACCTGGCCATCGCCGACCCGACCAATGCCAGCCGCTACCAGGCCAACCTGAAAGCCTTCGACGAACGCATGGAGACACTGAATACGCGCTTGAAGCAGCGCATGGATCCACTCAAGGGCAAGCCGTTCTTCGTTTTCCACGAGGCCTTCGATTACTTCGAGGAGGCCTACGGCCTGCGACACGCCGGTGTCTTTGCGGTGTCTGCCGACGTTCAGCCGGGCGCCCGCCATGTCGCGGCCATGCGCGCGCAGCTGCAGAAGGCCGGCCCGGCCTGCATCTTCAGCGAACCGCCGATCCGCCCGCGCCTGGCCGACACCCTGAGCCAGGGCCTGCCGGTGCGGCTGGCCGAGCTGGATGACCTGGGCGTGGGGGTGAAGGTGGATGCGCAGGGTTACGAACATCTGGTGGGCAATCTGGCGGATGAGTTCGCGGGGTGCCTGGAGAAGCTCTGAGTCTGGCTTGCCGGGGCTCTTACTCGGGGCTACTCCAGGCCTGACCCGAGCGCAGGAGCGGACTCCGTCCGCGATAGGTTCGCCTCGCGCTTGACAGCATGGTGGCCGCGTCCGCTAGCCGGGGCCAGCTATCGGGCAATCCAGAGAAGACATAGCGAGAGCGTCACCAGCGAACCCAGGGTGGACAGCAGAATGCTCCGCGACACCACCGCCGCCTCGCGCTGGTAGTACTCGGCGAGCATGAACGGCCCGGTGCCAGTGGGCAGTGCGCTGAGCAGCAGCGCCGAATCGGCCCACAGCGGCGGCAGGTCGAAGACCTTGTAGGCGAGGAAGCCGGTGAGCAGAGGCTGGCCGATCAGCTTGATCGCCACCAGCGGCCAGGCGCCGACCTGCTCGCCTTCCTGGCGCTGGGCCAGGAACAGGCCCAGGGACACGAGCGCGCAGGGCGTGGTCGCGGCAGCCAGCATGTCGAGGAAATGCAGCAGCGGCGCCGGTAGGCCGATGTCGGTCAGCGCCCACAGCCCACCGATGATCGGCGATACCACCAGCGGGTTCTTGCCCAGCGCCTTGGTCACTACCCACACGGCGCGGCCAATGTGTTTCTCCTCTTGCAGGCCGACCTCGATGCACACCACCGAGATGGCGAACAGCACGCAGACCACCAGCAACGAGGCGATCAGCGCCGGCTCCAGGCCATCCTGGCCGAACACCAGCAGGCACAGCGGGATGCCCATGTAGCCGGTGTTGGCATAGGACGCGCTGAGCCCGTCGATGCTTGCCGCCGGCAGCGGGCGACCCTGCAGCAGGCGCCAGGTCAGCGTGGCGAAAAACACCAGAAGGCAGCCGCCGGTGAAGGCGGCAAGGAAGCCCGGTTGCCAGATTTCCGCCCAGGTCGCGGTGGCGGTGACCTTGAACAGCAGTGCCGGCAGGCACAGCCAGACCACCAGCTTGTTCACCTCCGACGCGGCCTGCGGGCCGAGGCGGTTGCTGCGTCGGCACAGCCAGCCCACCAGGATCAGCGCGAAGATCGGCAGGACGACGGCGAAGACGGTGTGCATGGCAGGGAAACCTGGAGAAGCGGGAGCGGCAGGCGAGCATAGGGTTGCCAATCGATACCGTCCAATGCTTACTAGGGCGCCCATCCATACCCTTTCCGTATCGATGATCGACTTCCGCCAGCTGCGCTATTTCCTCGCCCTCGCCGAGCACCTGCACTTCGGCCGTGCCGCCGAGGCGCTGCACATCACCCAGCCGCCGCTGAGCCGGCAGATTGCCGCGCTGGAGGAAGAGCTGGGCACTCCGCTGTTCGCCCGGCACTCCCGCTCGGTGGAACTGACCGCCGCCGGCCGCGATTTCCAGCAGCACGCCCGCGCCTTGCTCTCGGGCCTGGATCTCGCGGTGCGCGCTGCCCGTGCCACCGCGCGCGGGGAGCGTGGCGAATTGCGGATCGGCTTCACCATGCTCGCCGCCTGGACGCTGCTGCCGCGCCTGCTGAAGGCCTTCGCCGATGGCCACCCGGAAGTGAAACTGGTGCTCAACGAGGTCCTGCCCCGCGACCTCGGCCCGGCGCTGGACAACGGCGAAGTGGACGTCGCCCTGACCTTCCCCGAGCGCGAGCCGGGCCAGCGCCTTTACCGCACCCTGCAACGCGAGCCGCTGTGCGCGGTGCTACCGACGGTTCATCCGCAGGCGCAGACCGCCGAGCTGGACCTGGCGAAGCTGGCCGGCGAGCCCTTCATCACTTTCCCGCCCGCCACGGCGCCGGCGCTGCACGAGTCGGTGATGGATTGCTGTCGCCAGCATGGGTTCGCCCCGTCCGTACGCATGGAAACGCACCTGCAGCAGACCATCGTCAACCTCGTCGCCGAGGGGCTGGGCGTCTCGCTGGTGCCCGACTCGATGCGGCGCATGCAACTGCCCGGCGTGGCCTTCCGCTCCATCGCGGACTCGCCGCAGGTGGAGTACGGCGCGGCCTGGAGCCCGCACAACGACAACCCGTGCCTGGCGGCGTTTCTGCGCAGCGCGGGTGCGGTCTAGACAACTTCAGGAGCGCGCCACACGCGCGATTGCAGGCATGGCGATCCTGCGCTCAGGCCATCCCTCACCCTAACCCTCTCCCAAAGGGAGAGGGGACTACTCTGTGAAGGACGAAAGCTTGGCGTCAGCCGGCACGGACAGCACCCTCTCCTTGGGGAGAGGGCTGGGGTGAGGGGGAAACGCAGGCACAAATATTCCAGAAAATGACACAGGGGTGTCCGCTCACACCCGCCCGGTCACCGGAATGCATGCGCCGGTGATCGCCGCCGCATCATCGGAGGCGAGGAACAGCAGGGTCGCCGCCAGTTGCTCCGGCCGCACCCAGCGGTCGAACTCGGCATCGGGCATGTCGGCCCGGTTCTGCGGGGTGTCGATGATGCTCGGCATCAGCGCGTTGACGGTGATCCGTGCATCCTTCAGCTCTTCCGCCAGCGCTTCGGTCAGGCGCATGACACCGGCCTTGGACGCCGCATAGGCGCCCATGCCCAACGCCGCGCGGTTGGCCGCTGCTGCGGCGATATTGAGGATGCGCCCGCGCCCGCGCGTCTTCAGGTGGCCCAGGGCGGCCTGGCTGGAGACCACTGCGGTGCGCAGGTTGATGCGGTACATCAGGTCCCAGGTGTCGACGTCGCCGTCGGCCAGGGTTTCCCAGTGGAAGCCGCCGGCCACGTTGATCAGCGCATCGAGGCCGCCGAAGTGCTCGTTGACCTGCTCCAGCGCCGCGCGGGCGGCGGCAGGACCGGTGAGGTCGATACCGCCGATGGACAGCGCCCCGGCCTGTGGATAACGCGGGCCGACGGCGCGGTCGAGCAGGGCGACCTGCCAGCCGGCATCGGCAAACGCCTGGCCGACCACGCTGCCCAGATGGCCGAAGCCGCCGGTGATGGCGACGATCCTGTTCATGTGGTGCTTCCTCGCGAAGAAGTGGGAGGCGCACTTATAGGGTTAGCAGGCGCGACGTGAAAGGTCGCGGGCGCCAGATGAGGGGACGGATCGGGACGGGGAATTTCCGGGCAGGTTCGGTGCTAAGCACAGCCCTCACCCTGACCCTGGCTGCGCGCCCCGCTCAGAGGTAAAGGGTACTGTCGGCAGCGAGGTGGCAGCACGGTGTCAGCCGGCACAATCGACGCCCTCTCCCTCCGGGAGAGGGCTGGGGTGAGGGTTGGCCCCGCAGCGGGGCCAACCCTCAAACGCCTACTTCACCAACCGCGCATCCAGGCTGTTCTGCGCCAACCGCTGCGCCTGCTCCTGGGTCATCCCCAGATGCTCATGCAGGGCCTGGAAGTTCTCGGTGACGTAGCCGCCGAAGTAGGCCGGGTCGTCCGAGTTCACCGTCACCTTCACGCCACGTTCGAGCATGTCGAGGATGTTGTGCTCGCGCATGTGGTCGAACACGCACAGCTTGGTGTTGGACAGCGGGCAGACGGTCAGCGGGATCTGTTCGTCGATGATGCGCTGCATCAGCCGTTCGTCCTCGATGGCGCGCACGCCGTGGTCGATGCGCTCGATCTTGAGCAGGTCCAGGGCTTCCCAGATGTACTCCGGCGGCCCTTCTTCGCCGGCGTGGGCAACGGTGAGGAAGCCTTCGCTGCGGGCGCGGTCGAACACACGCTGGAACTTGCTCGGTGGGTGGCCGACTTCGGAGCTGTCCAGGCCGACAGCGATAAAGGCGTCGCGGAACGGCATGGCCTGGTCGAGGGTCTTGAACGCCTCTTCCTCGGACAGGTGACGCAGGAAGCTGAGGATCAGGCCATGGCGGATGCCAAGTTTTTTCTCACCCTCCTTGAGCGCGCCCTGGATGCCGCGCAGCACCACCTCGAAGGGCACGCCACGGTCGGTATGGGTCTGCGGGTCGAAGAACGGCTCGACGTGGATGACGTTCTGCGCCTTGCACTTCTCCAGATACGCCCAGGTCAGGTCGTAGAAGTCCTGTTCGGTGCGCAGCACATCGGCGCCGGCGTAGTAGAGATCGAGGAACTCCTGCAGGTTGTTGAACGCATAGGCCTTGCGCAGGCTCTCGACGTCGCCCCAGGGCAGGGCGACCTTGTTGCGCTCGGCCAGGGCGAACAGCAGCTCGGGCTCCAGCGAACCCTCCAGGTGCAGGTGCAGTTCGGCCTTGGGCAGGGCATTGAGCCAGTCGTACATGGGGGAGGTCTCGTTATGGGTGGATCAGGCGCCAACATTGGCACACAGGCTGATCCGGCAAGCAATTGGCAGCGGGGCAACAGGCCCCGGCATGCGTGGACAGAGATAATTCTGACGCAAAAGACAGATATCCGCGAAATCTTCCGACCGGTCCCCTTTCTAGAATCGCAGCACCTCCCCCACAGCAGCCCGTTCCATGAACAAGACCCTGCTGGCCGTACTGGCTCTGCTGCCCTTAGCCCTGGCCGCCTGCGACGCCTCGTCTTCCTCCGACTTTAGGTACAACGAGGTGGTGACCCCCGCTTTCCTGCATAACGTGCAGCGCATCGATCGGGACATGAGAAGACTGAGCAAAGGCGATTTCGACTCCGGCGGTGCCGTCGCCGCGACGCGAGCGGTGGAAAGCCCGGCCGGCCACATCGTCGAACTCGAACATGATCTCAACCAGGTGCAGCAACTGCCGCACGGTGAGGATGCCGGCCGCTACGCCAGCAGCCTGTCGCGCTACTACGAACTGCAGATCGGTTACTACCAGCAACTCAGGCGCTATGCGGAATCCAGCGACAAGGCAAGGAAAGAGGCGCTCGCGCAGGAACTCGACGACGCGTACCAGGCGTTGCGCGTATTGCCCGATCAGGTCCTGGCGGCGCAGAAGCAATTCGTCGAGCGCGCCGACCTGCCCCACTGAGCTAACGAGCCGGCGACGGCGATCGGCAGGTCGCTGGTGCGCCTCCGGTCCATTGCCTAAGATGGCGCTCTCGCTTTCTTACGGAATGGATATCCCCCTCGATGCTGCGCGCGCTCAAAGAAGAAAAATTCCTCCTCCTCGCCCTGCTGGTGGCGATTGCGGTCTACCCGCTGGAGCACAGCCTGCTGGGTGGCGGCAAGATGCTCGCGGGGCTCACCGCGGCCGCGCTGCTGGCGGTGATCATCAGCGTCTCGCTGCGCGTGGCGCACCACGCGGAAATCCTCGCGGAAAAGGTCGGCGAGCCCTACGGCACCATGATCCTGACACTGGCGGCGGTGCTGGTGGAGGTGGTGATCCTGGCGATCATGATGGGCCACAACCATTCCCCGACCCTGGCCCGCGACACCATCTACGCCGCAGTGATGCTCGACATGAACGGCATCCTCGGCCTGGCCGCGCTGCTCGGCGGGTTGAAGCACGGTGAGCAGTCGTACAACGACGACTCGGGCAAGACCTACGTGACCATGATCCTCACCGCCGTGGGCATCTCCATGGTGGTGCCGGAGCTGATACCGGCCGAGCAGTGGAAGCTCTACTCCTTCTTCACCATCGGCTGCATGGTCATGCTCTACGCGCTGTTCCTGCGCATGCAGACCGGCCAGCACAGCTACTTCTTCAGCTACAACTACGCCACCCATGGCGAGCAGGGCGAAGGCCACGAGGCGGCCGGCAACAGCAAGCAGTCCATGGCGCTGCTGGTGGTCGGTGTAGTACTGATCGGCGCGTTGGCGGAGGTGATGTCCAAGGCCCTGGATGTCGGCCTGGAAGGCAGCGGCGTGCCGCCCATCGTGCCGGCGCTGCTGGTGGCGGCGATCTCCGCCAGCCCGGAAATTCTCACCGCACTGCGCGCCGCCATGGCCAACCGCATGCAGCCGGTGGTCAATATCGCCCTGGGCGCGTCGCTGTCGACCGTGATCCTCACCGTGCCGGTGATCGAGGCCCTGGCGTTGTTCAAGGGCCAGCCGATCCAGATGGCCATGACCCCGTTGCAGACCGGCATGATGTTCATCACCCTGATGGTTGCCGGCTACAACCTGCATGACGGCAAGACCAACGCCATCGAGGGCATGACCCACTTCGTGCTGTTCGCCACCTTCCTGATGCTGTCGTTCATGGGACTCTGAGCATGCTCAAGCTGTACCTCGCCGGCCCCGACGTGTTCCGCCCCGACGCCGTCGAGCAGGGCGAGCGGCTCAAGGCACTGTGCACCGAGTTCGGCGTGCAGGGACTCTATCCGCTGGATCATTCGGTGCCCGAGGGCATCGTCGAGCCGGTTGAGCAGGCCCGCTGGATCTACCAGGCCAACCTCGAGCTGATCCACCAGGCCGACGCGGTGCTGGCCAATCTCAACCCATTCCGCGGCGCCGAACCGGACAGCGGCACCGCCTTCGAACTGGGCTACGCCGCTGCGCTGGGCAAGCCGCTGTTCGGCTACATCGATGAAGGCGGCAGCTGCGCCGAGCGCCTGCCTTGCGAATGGAAGGGTGACCAGCCGGGTCGCGATCGCGACGGCAATCAGATCGAGGGGTTCGGCCTGCCGCTGAACCTGATGCTCGGCGTGCCGGCGAAGATCGCCGTGGGAGGGGCGCGGGAAGCGTTGGAGTTGCTGCGGGAAGAGTTGCTTTCGTAGCAGTGGACTCGGTTTGCGATAGGTCCGCATCGCGTTGGATGCCCTTGCGGGCGGGGGCCGCTCTTGTGCCTCGTCATGGCACGGCGAATTGCCGGCAACAAAAACGCGCCCAGGGGCGCGTTTTTGTTGGGCTCGCAATGATGGTCAGCGACGTTTTTCGAGCTTGAAGAAGAACACCTTGGTCGCCTGGCGGGCGACGATGCGGCCTCCACTGACGCGGGGCTCGAAGCGCCACTTGTCCATGGCGTCGCGCACGGCATTGTCGAACATGCGCGGCGGCGAGGACTCCAGCACCTGGATATCGGCGATGCGGCCATCGCTGGTGATGGTGAACAGCACCTTCACCCGGCCTTCGATGCCACGGTTCAGCGCCATGCGCGGATAGACCGGCGGGTCCATGCGCAGCGGCTTGATGTCGCTGTCGTTCAGGCTGCCGGTGGGCAGGCCGGCGGGGCCCTGCGAACCGGTCGGCGCGGCCTGGGCGCCCTGGGTGAACTGGCCAACGGTGGGCGCGGCGGGCGGCGGCGGGGCGGCCGGAGTCGGCGACGCGGCGGTTTCCTCGGCCGGTTCCGGGTCAGGCTCGGGCTTGGGTTTCGGCTTGGGCTTGGGCGACACCTTGGGCACGGCCTTCTCGACCGGCTTGGGTTTGGGCTTGGGCTTTTCCGCCGGCTTGGGCGGCTCGATGGGCTTGGGCGGCTCGGGTTCCGGCGGCGGAGTCGGCGCGGCAGCAGGCGGCTGCTGCACTTCCGGCTTGGGCGGCAGGGTGACGACACTCACCTGCATCGCCTTGGGCATCTCGCCGGCGCCCAGATTCAGTTCCGCCGGAGTCGGCATCACCCAGACCAGCGCGGCGACGATGGCCAGGTGCATGGCGATCGCCAGGCCCGAGGACTTCCACCAGCCGCCGGGGGGCGGGGGCTGCTCGCCGTCTTCCACGCCTTCGACCGGCGCCGCGTAGGGAATCAGGACCTCTTCGGTAACCACGTCCTCGTCGCGGCGGGGGCCGGCACAACTGACGAGTCGCAGGGTGGCCTCATTGACGCGCTGGGCATTCACGCTGGGCAAATGGGCGCCGTCATCCGCCGTGGCGGAAGTGAACAGCTGTTCCTCAGCGTCTGCGGCTGGACTGGCGTCCGCCGCCTTGCGCGGTTGGGGTAACGACATGAGAAAGCCTGCGGGAAGAGTTCACGAAGCAGTATCTGCTGATAATTATTATCATTCACTAGTTGCGCGAGGGCAACCTTATCCGTCAGATCGGTGCGATGGCGCAGCGTAAAAGGCCGTCCTGCAGGGCCTGCGGATCGGCTTCGGCGGCCAGGATCAGCTCTATCCGACTGTCCTTGCGCCACGCGCTGGGCGTCCAGGGCGCCGGACCGACGGTGCGGTTGCAGGCCAGCCAGGCGGTTTCGCCATGCAGCACGGCCTTGGCCCGCAGCAGGCCGGGAATCCCGCCCAGCCAGGCATCCAGTTCGTCCGTGCGGAAGCGCCAGTCTCGGTGGAAGCGCCAGCCGACCGACTGTCGGCCGTCGTCCACTCGCACCTGGCGCAGAGGAGCTTCACGGCGCAACAGGATCGCAGGTTCACCAGGCGAGGCACCCTGCGGCAAATCAGCGCTCGCCGGTTCAGTTGGCGTCGTTGGCAGCTCGCCCAGCGACAGACGCCCCTGGATCGTCCAGCACAACGGCACGTCCGGCAGCTGCACGGCCAGAGCCGCACGCGCCGCGCCATCCAGGGCTTCGGACTTGTTCATCACCAGCAGCGCCGCCTCGCCCAGCGCCTGCTGCTGCGCTTCGGGCAGGGGCTGGCCGACCGCCAGTGCGGCAGCATCGAGCACCATCACCATCGGTTGCACCGCCAGCACGCCCTGCCAGGGCGCCGCACGCAGTTGCGCCAGCAGTTGCGCGGGATGGCCGAGGCCGGACGGCTCGATGAACAGTCGCTGCGGCCGCGCCTTGCGCAGCAGCCGGCCGAGGCCGACCTGAAACGGCGCGCCATTCACGCAGCACAGGCAGCCACCGGCGACCTCGCCCAGGGCGATGCCGTCCTCGTCGCGGGACAGCAGCGCGGCGTCGAGCCCCACCTGGCCGAATTCGTTGACCAGCACCGCCCAGCTTTCGCCTGCGGGACGTTGCGCCAGCAAGGACTGCAGCAGGCTGGTCTTGCCGGCCCCGAGGGGGCCGGCGATGAGATGAGTCGGGATCTGCTTCAACATTCGCCCATGGTGCCGCCTGACGCTCGCCGGGAAAAGCGCTAGAGTCGCGGCTTCCCCTCGCCACCCCGGATCGATCATGCGCCTGTTGCTGCCTTTTGCTCTCGCCTGCCTGCCCCTGTTCGCCCACGGCGAGGCCTGCGTGGTGCATACCCAGGGCAAGCAGGTCGACGTGAAGGTCTGCCAGCAGAACCGCACCATCCCGGAAAAACTCTTCCGCGAGGGTTTCTGCCAGCCGCAGCTGAAGGACCAGAAGGTCGAGGTGACCTACGCCGAAAACTGCCCCAGCGGCGCCTTCGGCGTCTGCGAGAACGCCCAGACCCAGGGCGTGCCCTATCGTCAGGACATCCACTACTACGGCGTGGCCAGCGATGCGCGCATTCTCCAGCCGTTCTGCGAGCAGCAGAGCAACGGCCACTGGCGCAAACCCCAGTAACGGTCATCGCCCTGTCACACGCTTCGGGCCTACTGTCCCCGGGTACCTCACACCCTCCCGGCGCCCCACGCCGGACATGATCTTGGTGAATTGGGCCGCTCTCCCCGGGCGGCCTATTTTTTTGCCCGGGCGACAGCTCAACCCAGCCAGTCGAGCGTGAGCAGCAGGCGGCGCTCGCCGGGTGCCGGCAACGGCGAGCGGTGGATGATGCCGGAGCCAAGATTGCCGGCCCATTTCTCACCCTTGAACAGGCCTACGTCACCCGCCGCCATCTGGCGGATCTCCGCCCGGCTGGCCGGTTCGGCCGCCGCGTCGCCCAGCCGCGCGCGGGCCATGGCCCACTCCTCCAGCCACTGGCTGGCGGGCCCCGCATAGGTGGTGACCAGACGCAGCGGTACGTGATCGACGTGGAAGCGCGGGCACATGGCCTTGTCCAGGCTGCGCAGGCGCAGGCCGATACGCTGCGCGCCGGTCAGGCAGGCGAAGGCTTCGGCCAGCCATTGCAGGTCGCTGCGAAACAGCGTGCAACCCTCAAGCATGGCGTACTGGCGCAGCAGGTCGCCCAGCTCGACGCGCTCCTCGAGCACATCCAGGCTCTGCGTCAGGTCCAGCGGCTGGGCGCTCAACCAACCGGCAAAGGTGCTGATCTCCGGGTACAGCGTGCGTTGCCAGACAGCCAGATTGACGTCTTCCTTGAGCACTTCGGCGAGCACCTGCGGATCGCCGCCAAGCACCTGCCGCGGCCAGGCCGGGGTTTCGAGGGCGAGCATCAGGCGCCGGCCTCCCAGGGTTCGAAGGGATCGGACAGGCGCTTCCAGACGGTGGTGCCGGCGGCCATTTCCTCGTCATCCAGCAGGCAATGGTCCAGTTCGCCGAACAGCCGCTGGAAGTCCAGGTTCTGCCCGATGAATACCAGCTCCTGGCGGCAATCGCCGCTGTCCTCGCGCCAGTGGCGCAGCACGCTCTGCAGCTCGGTGGTGTCCTGTGGCCAGTGTTCGCGCGGGACAAAGCGCCACCAGCGTCCGGCCAGGCCGTGGCGCATCAGGCCACCGGCCTGGGACCAACTGCCCGCCTCGCGGTAGCGGCTGGCGAGCCAGAAGAAGCCCTTGGAGCGCAACAACCGGCCGTTGCTCCAGGGCCGGGCGAGAAAGTCATGAAAGCGCTGCGGGTGGAAGGGCCTGCGCGCCCGATAGACGCTGGAGGAAATGCCGTAGGCTTCCGTCTCCGGCAGGTGCTCGCCGCGCAGCTCCTTGAGCCAGCCCGGCGCTCGCTCGGCGCGCTGGAAGTCGAAGCGGCCGGTGTCGAGGATGCGCGCCAGCGGCACCTGGCCCATGACCATGGGCTGGATATCGGCGTCGGGATTGAGCCTGCGCAGGATCGCCAGCAGCTCGTCGCGCTCGGCGCTGCCGATCAGGTCGATCTTGCTCACCAGGATCACGTCGGCGAACTCCACCTGCTCCACCAGCAGGTCGCTGAGCGAGCGCTCGTCGTCCTCGCCCAGGGTTTCACCCCGTTCGGCGAGGCTGTCGGCGCCCTGGTAGTCGGCGAGGAAGTTCAGCCCGTCGACCACCGTGACCAGCGTGTCCAGCCGAGCCAGGTCCGACAGGCTGCGGCCCTGCTCGTCGCGGAAGGTGAAGGTCTCGGCCACTGGCAGCGGCTCGGAGATGCCGGTGGACTCGATCAGCAGATAGTCGAAGCGGCCTTCGCCGGCGAGGCGGCTGACCTCTTCCAGCAGGTCTTCGCGCAAGGTGCAGCAGATGCAGCCGTTGCTCATCTCCACCAGGCGTTCCTGGCCGCGGTTGAGGCTGACGTCGCGCTGCACCTCGCGGCCGTCGATGTTGATTTCGCTCATGTCGTTGACGATGACCGCGACCTTGAGATTCTCGCGGTTCTTCAGGACGTGGTTGAGCAGCGTGCTCTTGCCGGCGCCAAGGAAGCCGGACAGCACAGTTACGGGAAGTGGCGCATTCATCACGGTGGGACTCCAGGGAAATCAGGCTTCGCGGACGTGCAGTTCGCGCCGTTCCTGGCGCTCCTTGGCCTCGATGCACAATGAGGCGGTGGGGCGCAGCAGCAGGCGGCGCAGGCCGATCGGTTCGCCGGTTTCCTCGCACCAGCCGTAGTCGCCCCGGGCCAGGCGCTCCAGCGCCTGGTCGATCTTGTCGAGCAGCTTCTTCTCGCGCTCCAGCAGACGCAGTTGCCACTGGCGTGCCTCCTCGCGGCTGGCGACATCGGCCTCATCGCTGGCCCGCTCGGTGTCCTGCAACGCCTGGAATTCCTCGTCGATGCGCCCCTGCAACTCGTCACGCTGGTCCAGCAGCAGCGCGCGGAAATAGCCCTGTTGCGCCTCGCTCATGTAGGCCTCGCCGGGCTGGGCAAGCAGTTCCTGTTCGGTCATGACCGTCTCCGGAAGGGCGTGATCTTTATGTTATATTATAACGATGCATTGCCCGCAATCGGGAATCGACAGCCGCCCGACGACGTGCGATACCGATGTTCCGCTCCACCCGCCCGCCGAGACCTTCGATGCTGCGCCGCGCCCTGCTGCTCTGCCTGTTCGCTCCCTTCGCCCACGCCAGCGGTTCCGCGCCACTGCCTTTTCCCGGCGAGGAACCGGCGCGCTGCGCCTGGTCGGCTTCGGTGCTGGCCTGCATGGACGGTTCGGGGAATCTCTACAGCGTCGCCACCCAGGGCCACGACACCTACCTGCGCGGCTTCGAGGCGAGCAGCGGCCGGCGCTGGGCGCAGACCGGCACGCGCTACGGCAGCCTGACCTTCTTCAGCGGAGTGGCCAGCGACGGCCAGGTATGGGTCGGTACCAGCCGCGGCATCGGCTGGACCAACGTCAGCCGCTTCAGCAGCTCGTCAGGCGACAGCGCCCGGCTGACCTGCGGGCGCGTGAGCGGCTGCAAGCAGCAGGAGCGCTGAAGAACCCATTGCGGGATCGCCGGGAAGCAAATACGTTATATTATAACAATTGCCAGCCGTGACCCGCCCATGACCACCCTGCTTCCCGACATCGCCTGCCAATCCACCCGCCTGCCCATCCCGCTCGACTGGGTCGGCATGCAGGGCATCGCCGTGCCGCTGCGTATTGCCAGCGAGCGAGTCGCCGCATACGCCGACGCCGGTGTCAGCCTCGACGAAGCCGATGCGCGCGGCATCCACATGTCGCGGCTGTATCTGGCGCTGGAAGCACTGGCAGAAACCGAGCTTTCGCCGATGCTGCTACGTGACCTGCTCAGACAGTTCCTGCGCAGCCACGCGCAGCTGTCCCGACGCTCCAGCCTGGCACTGCGTTTCGACCTGATGCTGCGGCGCCCGGCGCTGGTCAGCCCGCTGAGCGGTTGGAAGCGCTACCCCTGCGAGATCCACGCGCAACTGGAAGACGACGCGATGCAACTGGAGCTGCGCTTGACCCTGCCTTACTCCTCGACCTGCCCCTGCTCGGCGGCGCTGGCGCGCCAACTGATCCAGGAGCGTTTCGACGCCGACTTCGCCGGCCGCCCGCTGAAAGCCAGCGAGGTACGTGCCTGGCTCGGCAGCTCGCAGGGCATAGTCGCCACGCCGCACAGCCAGCGCAGCGAGGCCCGGCTGCACCTGCGACTCGCCCCAGCCGCGACGGCATTCGCTTTCAGTGAGCTGATCGATCACGCCGAAGACGCCCTTGGCACCGCCGTGCAGACGGCGGTGAAGCGTGCCGACGAGCAGGCCTTCGCCCTGGCCAACGGGCAGAACCTGATGTTCTGCGAGGACGCCGCACGCCGGCTGCACCGGGCGCTGGTGCCGCGAGAAGAGGTGTCGGGCTTCGAGGTGCGTGTGGTGCATGCGGAAAGCCTGCACGCCCACGATGCGGTGGCGGTGAGTCGCTGGGAACGCGACTAGGCGGCGAGGTCCAGCGCCAGGCGGATCTGGTCGCGGCACTGGATGCCGCTTTCGAAGATCGGCTCGGGGTAATGCCGCACGAAGTAATCCGGATCGATACCGACGATGCGGAAGCCGACCCGCTGGTACAGGCCGAGCTGCGCCAGGCTGGAGTTGCCGGTGGCAATGGTCAGGCGCTGCAGCCCGGCGTCGCGCGCCTGCTCGATGGCGGCCAGCAGCAGGCGACGGCCCAGGCCACGCTCCTGCCATTCATCTTCCACCGCGAGGCTGGTGATCTCGGCGACGCCGGGTTCGCGCGGCGTCAGCGTGAGGACGCCGCGCACGGAGTCCGCTTCGTTCAGCGCCAGCAGGCGGGAGTCGTACAGATAGCTCTCGATCTGATCGCGACTGGGGTCGGCCTTGAGCAGCAATGACCAGGGCGCCTGTGCGGGCGACAATTCGACGAGGGACAGGTCCGGGAAGAAGTTCACCATGATTCATCTACCAAAGAGCCAGTGGGGACAGGGGGTTTAGCTCCCCGTGCTCCTCGATGCAAGCTTTTTGCCCCGCGCCAGAAACGCATCGAGCCCGCCGAAGCGGGCCCGATGCAGGGGCAGAAAAGACTCAGGAGTAGATATCGCGCCGGCTCCAGGGCACCTCCTGGCCGCCATCCGCATAGGGCTTGCTGGCGAGAATCTGGTGCAGGTTGATCCAGCCCTTCTTGAAGCCATAGGCGCAACCGGCCAGGTACAGGCGCCAGATGCGCAGGGCCTGGTCGGGCACCAGCTTTGCCGCCTCGGCCAGCTTCGCTTCGAGGTTGGCGCTCCAGAAGTCCAGGGTGCGCGCGTAGTGCAGGCGCAGGCCTTCGACGTCGACCACTTCCAGTCCCGCCTCGCTCATGCGCGCCACGGCCAGTGACAGGTGCGGCAGCTCGCCATGGGGGAACACGTAGCGGTCGATGAAATCCCCGGCGCCGCGCCCCACCGGACGGCCATCGGTATGGCTGGAGGTGATGCCGTGGTTCATCACCAGCCCACCCGGGCGCACCGCATCATACAGTTGCTGGAAGTAGAGCCCGAGGTTGGCGTGGCCGACGTGCTCGAACATGCCGACGCTCACCACCTTGTCGTAGCGGCCGTCACGCGGCAGGTCGCGGTAGTCGAGCAGCTCCAGCGTCACCTGGTGTTCCAGACCCTCGGCCTTGACCCGCTCGCGACCGAGCTTGAGCTGCTCCTCGCTGAGGGTAATGCCGTGCACCTGCACGCCAAATTCTCGCGCGGCCAGGCGCGCCAGCCCGCCCCAGCCGCAGCCGACATCGAGCAACTTCTCGCCCGGCTTCAGCCGCAGCTTGCGGCACAGGTGGCGCAGCTTGGCCAACTGGGCCGTGGCCAGGTCCTCGGTGCCGGTCTCGTAGTAGGCGCACGAGTACACCATCTCCGGGTCGAGCCAGAGCTGGTAGAACGCATTGGACAGGTCGTAGTGGTAATGGATGGCCTCGGCGTCGGTGGCCTTGTCGTGGCTTTCGCGAACGTAGTGGGCATCGCCGTCGTCGTCGTCGCCCAGCGCGCTGCTCAGGGCATCGGCAGTGGCGATCACTTCACCGATCGGCCCCTCGATGTCCATACGCTTCTCGACGTAGGCGCGACCGAGGATATCGAGACTGGGATGGGTGATCTCAGCCAGCAGGGTCGGATCGCGAACGACGAGCGTCACCTGCGGATCGGGCCCAAGGTCGAAAGCCTGGGCCTCGCCGATGCGGATACGCAGCGGCAACTGCAGGGACAGCAACTCAGAGGGCAGGTTGGCGTTCATGCATACCTCCTGGTCACAGGGCTGAAAAACTATAGACCAGCGCACCCATAGTCTTCCCCTATGGCCTGGCCCGCATAAAAACTATCGTGGCGCCGGCCACCGCGGGACGTGCCGGTTCCTTTGCATTGGAGCCCATGGCGAAGGTGTGCGTTCCCGGAAATCCGCAGGCTGCAATGGAAGAATAGTTCGCTACGCAAGCGTAGCAGCGGATTCGGGAAGCATCCTTGTCAGCACCGAGATAGAGCCTTTACTGCCCCGCAACGATGACGCTGCTGTGACAGATGGCCGTTGCATTGCACTACACTGGGGGCCCTCCGCCCGCCTCCCGGACGGAGATCCTCTGAAGTGAAGGGGGCTGTCTTGACTACCTTTTCCGAGCCGCGACCGGCAGTCCGCACCGTGCTGGTGGGGCTGATGCTGGCGATCTTCCTCGGTGCGCTCGACCAGACCATCGTCGCCGTGTCCCTGCCGGCGATCTCCGCCGGCTTCGGCGACTTCGACCTGCTGGCCTGGGTCATCTCCGGCTACATGGTGGCGATGACCATCTCCATGCCGATCTACGGCAAGCTCGGCGACCTCTACGGCCGCCGCGTGCTGATGCTCTTCGCCATCGCCCTGTTCACCTTCGCTTCGCTGCTCTGCGGCGCCGCCCAGAGCATGGAGCAACTGGTCATCGCGCGAGTCCTGCAGGGCATCGGTGCCGGTGGCATGATGTCGGTGAGCCAGGCGATCATCGGCGACATCGTCCCGCCCCGCGAACGCGGCCGCTACCAGGGCTACTTCAGCAGCATGTACGCGGTGGCGAGCATCGCCGGCCCTGTGCTGGGTGGGCTGCTCACCGAATACCTGTCGTGGCGCTGGGTGTTCCTGATCAATCTGCCGGTGGGACTGGTCGCCCTCGCGGTATCCCGCCGGTCCCTGCGCGGATTGCCGGTGCCGGGGCGTAAGCCGGTGATCGACTACCTCGGCACCATGCTGATGATCGCCGGCCTGGGCAGCCTGCTGCTGGCGATCACCGAGGTCGGCCAGGGCGCACGCTGGAACGATCCGCAGATGCTGGCGCTATTCGCCGCCGCACTGGTGCTGGTCGCGCTCTTCGTCGTGCAGGAACGCCGAGCGCCGGAGCCGCTGGTGCCGATGCACCTGTTCGGTATTCGCGCGGCCACCCTGAGCTGGCTGATCAGCTTCTTCGCCAGCTTCCAGGTCATCTCGCTGTCGGTGCTGGTGCCGCTGCGCTTCCAGTCGGTGACCGGCGCGGGCGCCGACAGCGCCGCGCTGCACCTGCTGCCGCTGGCCATGGGCGTGCCCATCGGCGCGTATTGCTGCGGCCGTCTCACGGCGATCATAGGCCGCTACAAGCCGCAGATCGTCGGCGGCGGACTGTTGATGCCGCTGGCGATTGCCGGCCTGGCGCTGACGCCGCCGAGCGCATACTTCCTTTCAGGGGTCTGCATGCTGCTCACCGGCATTGCCGCCGGCACGCAATTCCCCACCAGCCTGGTGGCGGCGCAGAGCGCGGTCGAGACCAAGCACCTGGGCGTGGCGACCAGCAACATCACGCTATTCCGCTCGCTGGGCGGGGCGGTGGGGATCGCACTGATGTCGGCCCTGCTGCTGGCGATGCTGCAACCGCTGGCAGGCGACGCCGGCCATGGCCTGTCGGCCAGCGCCCTGCTGGCCAGCCTGAGCGGCGACGGCCATGAAGCGCAGCGGCTGGTGCTGGATGGGGTATTCGGGCACCTGTTCCTGATCAACGCCGGGTTCGGCGCCCTGGCCCTGTTGATCGCCCTGTCGCTGCCCGACCACGCACTGCGCGGCCGGAGCAACGATTAGCGAATGGCGCGGGTCAGTCCTCGTCGTTGAGGTAGCTGACCTTGCGCAGGTCCGGCAGCAGCAGGCAGACCAGCAGCGCCACGCCGCACATGACCGAGACATAGATGTAGAACACGTCCTCCATGCCGATGCTCTTCAGTCCCAGCGCAGCGTACTCGGCGGAGCCACCGAAGATGGCGTTACCCACCGCGTAGGAAAGGCCCACGCCCAGGGCGCGGATCTGCGGCGGGAACATCTCCGCCTTGATCAGGCCGCTGATCGAGGTGTACAGGCTGACGATGGCCATGGCCAGGATGATCAGGCCGAACGCCGCATAGGGGCTGCTGACAGTCTTCAGCGCCGCGAGGATCGGCCAGGTGCAGAGCATGCCGAGCGCGCCGAACCAGAGCATGGACGTCTTGCGGCCGATGCGGTCGGACAGAGCCCCAAACAGCGGCTGCATGCACATGTAGCAGAACAGCGCGAAAGTCATCACGCCGCTGGCCACCTTGGCGTCCATCCCGGCGGTGTTCACCAGGTACTTCTGCATGTAGGTGGTGAAGGTATAGAAGATCAGCGAGCCGCCGGCGGTGAAGCCGAGCACGGTGAAGAAGGCGCGCTTGTGGTGGGTGAAGAGCTCGGTGAGGGTGCCCGACTCCTTGCGCTTGAGGTTGGCTTCCTTGGCTGTCTCGTTCAGCGAGCGGCGCAGGTAGAAGGCGATCACCGCGGTGATGGCGCCGACCACGAAGGGAATCCGCCAGCCCCATTCCTTCAGCTCGTCGGTAGTCAGCAACTGCTGCAGGATCACCACCACCAGCACGGCGAGCAACTGGCCGCCGATCAGGGTCACGTACTGGAAGGAGGCGAAGAAGCCGCGCTGCCCCTTGAGCGCCACTTCGCTCATGTAGGTCGCGCTGGTGCCGTACTCGCCGCCCACCGACAGCCCCTGGAACAGCCGCGCGAGCAACAGCAGCGCCGGCGCCGCGACGCCGATGGTGGCGTAGGTCGGCATCACCGCGATGGCCAGCGAGCCGCCGCACATCATCAGCACCGAGATCATCATCGCGGTCTTGCGGCCCTTCTTGTCGGCGATGCGGCCGAACAGCCAGCCGCCGATGGGGCGCATCAGGAAGCCGGCGGCGAAAACCCCGGCGGTGTTGAGCAACTGCACCGTCGGATCGTCCGAGGGGAAGAAGGCGTGGGCGAAGTACAGGGCGGTGAAGGCGTAGACGTAGAAGTCGAACCACTCCACCAGGTTGCCCGACGAGGCGCCGACGATGGCGAGGATGCGCGAGCGGCGCTCGTGGGCGGAATACTGCGGTGCGGCAGGTGCGTTCATGGGGATTCTCTTGTCGGTTTAACTGCATCCCGGACGTGAGGACGGAACTCCCTCGCCGCCCTTGCCAGCGAATTGCCGCCAGGCATTTTTCACTGACACAATCAGAAACAGTATAGACGCTTCCGATAGCCGGCTAACGAAATTCGCGGCCTGGACCGGGCCTTTCGGTTCGAATATCGGACACTCACAAACGCGCGTTTGTCGTTTCCGATTGACCGGCCAGTAGCCAGCTTCTATCGTTGGCCCGCTCCCCACCCTGCGGGAGACTTGTCAGGTACCCCTCGCAGGGCCGGAGCCCGACCTTGTCCACAAGACAAGGTCGATTTCCATTCCCCTCGTGTAGCGGCTCAAGCCGCCTGGCCTCGGTGCCCCGTCCACACCCCCGGACGTGCAGGCACCGGGGGAATGTTGATCTTCCCCCCACACTCCCTTCTCGAATTCCAGCACCCCGAAACGAAAAAAGGCCCCCGAAGGGACCTTGTGGGATGCAAATAAAGCTTCATCCTAACCCTAAAAACAGAGAGAAACGTCGCGCGCTCTCCTATTCATAAAAAATCCCTTTTATATCAGTATGTTGTGAGCACTTACACCCGAGACTGGATCGTTTTGCCTTTCATGGGAGAATGATTAAGGGCGCTAAAGTATCATCCTAATTTTCGCCCAGGCTCGAAAAATACGGTAAATGGTGAAAATAAAGATTCATCCTTTTCCGATGTTGCCCGTTCCAACACGTAAGCAGTCAGTCAGAAAAAACACATAGATCCAATCCCTAGCGAGCATTGAGCTCTCTCATCCGTGCCAACTGCTCCAACCCTTGGACGCCCTAAATGCTTACCCAAAAAAATCAACACCTTCTTTTAAAAACACAATCAAAAATGACACCCTTATATCCATTTAACCTAAACAGCCTTCCCCCCACTGCACTAGCTAGGGCTCGTAGTTCGGCGCAAGGCTGAAGTCGCTTGGCTGCTTCGCTGTGCAGATCCATGACCCACTTTCCATCAAACTCCCGGTTGTAGTTCCACAAGCATCTCGCGAGTCTTGCCGGCCCGCTCCACTAACAAGACCACAACATCTCCAACGTTCTTGTCGTCTAGCCGGGCCTGTAATGTGGTGACGTCGTCGACGGCGATACCGTCGATGCTGATAACGCGATCGCCGGGCACGATGCCGCCTGCGGTGACCTCGACGCCGACGAGCCCGGCCCTGTGCGCCGCCGAGCCCGGCGTCACGCGCAATACGAATACGCCCTTACTGCCGGTCAGCGCCTGCAGACGCGCGTTGAGCTGCTCATCCACCTCGATGCCCAGCGCCGGACGGATGTACTTGCCGGTCTTTATGAGTTGCGGCACCACGCGCATGACGGTATCGACCGGCACCGCAAAGCCGATGCCGGCCGAGGCGCCAGACGGACTGTAGATGGCGGTATTGATGCCGATCAGCCGCCCAGCCGAATCGAGCAGCGGGCCACCGGAATTGCCGGGGTTGATAGCGGCGTCGGTCTGGATCAGGTGGTCAATGGCCGGGCCACTGGCGTCGCCGGAAAGGGTGCGGTCAAGCGCCGAGACGATGCCGGTGGTGAGCGTCCAGTCGAGCCCGAAGGGATTGCCAATGGCAAAGACCTTTTGCCCCACCTTGAGATCGGCACTGGTGCCCACCGGCACCGCCGGCGGGCGCTTGAAGCCGACGCCAATCTTGAGTACCGCGATGTCGTGCGCAGGACTGGCGCCAACGAGCGCAGCCTGATAATCGCGACCGTCGGCCAGTTTGACCGTGGCAGACGATGCCCCCTGGATCACGTGGAAGTTGGTCACCACGTGGCCGGCATCGTCCCAGATGAAGCCGGAGCCGGTGCCGCGCGGCACGGAAAAGACATTGCGCGACCAGACGTCACGCACTAGTTGTGCCGTGGTGATGTAAACCACCGACCCGCGCGATTTTTCGAACAGCTCGATGGTGGTTTTTTCGTCGGCGGCCAGGTCGCCGCGCGGCGTCACCGTGCGCTCCTGCGTTTCGTGGGGACTGAACCAGGCTTCGATGGCGGGCAGGAACTGCCACAGCAGCATGAGTGCGGCGATGCAGCCAGTGATGACGAGCCAGCGCCGGATGAAGCGGTCCGGCGCCGGGCGGCTGTAGGGGTCGGGGTAGGTCACGTCATTCTCCATGTTGAAATCAGCGCCAAAGGCCGCCGGTGCGCCAGCGTGGCGGACGTGGTGATACGGTCACCTCGGGGACGAAACGGGCCGATGGAAACGGCGGCATCGCGGGCGGCGGAGCAAGTTCCAGCAAGCGCTCAATGCGTTCAGCCGTCGCCGGATGCGTGCGCAACCAGGAGGGTTCCGGATTGCCCCATCCGGGCAGCAGCCAGGCGCGCCAGGAGCGGCTCACCCGCTCGATCTTGGCGAGCGCCGAGGCCAGCCCGTGCGGGTCGCCGGTCAATTCGGCAGCGAGCCGGTCGGCGTCGAATTCGCGCACCCTGGACAAGCCCAACTGAGCCAGCAAGGCTAGCTGTGGCGCGACCGCCAGTAGAAGCAACGCGGGCCAATTGACTTCCGTGACTCCAAGCAATAGCGCTGGCAAGCTGAGCACGATCGCAAGCTGCCCCAACAAGGCTAGAAGATGGGTGAGCCGGCTGATGGAATCGGCCAAGCCCATGACACGCAAATCCTCGTTCGCAATATGCGCGATTTCGTGGCCGAGCACGCCGGTCAACTCGCGGGGCGTGAGGCTACGCAGCAGGCCGTCGGTCAGCGCGATGGCCGCGTGATGCTTCGAACCGGTGGCGAAGGCGTTGACGACCCCGCTGGGCACGTAGTGCGGTACCGGCACGGCAGGCAGCCCGGCCCGCACCGCCAGTTCGCGCAACACAGCCCAAAGATCGGGCGCTTCATCCGGGTGCAGGGGGCGTGCGCCATACAGCCGCAAGGTCAGCCCGGAGGCGGCCGCCGGTTCGAGCAGCAGGGTGAACCCCGCGGCCGCAAGCGCCAGCCAAAGCCCGCCGTCACCCAACAGCAGGCTGCCAGCGACGGCGGCAATCCCGAGCAGGGTCAGCACCAACAGCGCGGTTTGCAGGCGATTGAGCCAGCGATGCCGCGCGCCGACATTCTGCGCGTGGCGCAGATCACGACTGATCATCTGAGCTTTCCCCGGCTGTCCGGTCATCGCGCTCGCGCAGCAGCCAGTAAGTCGCCCCGAGGGCCAGTGTCGCGCCTGCGAGCGCCGCGACCTTGGCGGGGCCGGTCTCCGGGTCGAGGATCACGAATTTACGCGCCAGGGCGATCAGCCCGATCAGGATCACCGTCTTGACCTGGATGATGCTGTCGCGCCGCAAGGCCACCCGCACGATGGAATGCTTGAACTCCATGGCGATGAGCAGCGTCATGATCATGCCGAACACGGTCTGGAAGACCTTGTGATCGAGCGGATTGAACGCATCAATGATCAGCAGGCTGAAGACGATCGAGATCAGCTGCAGCAGCGAGACCACGATAATCACGGCAATGATTGCGGACAGCGCGAGCGCGATCACCTGTTCGAAGCGCTCGTAGAACGTCATCACTGCCCATTGGGCGCGAAATGTTTTGATCGGGTCTGCTTGCTTTTCCTTCATCGCCACTCCTCTCAATTCTGAAATACTTGTGCACCCACAACTTGGTTGCGCCCTTGTCTTTTTGCCTGGTAGAGCGCGCTGTCCGCCTGCTGCATCACCTGCTCGACAGAGTGCAAACGGGGGTCAAGGAGAGCCTCCCCCCATGCTGGCGCTATAGCTGATCGACACCTCTCCACACACCACCGCTGTCGCCGCAGTGTCCTGACGAAATCGCTCCGCCCATACTTGGGCGTCTTCTATCGATGCCGCTTCCAACAACACAGCGAATTCCTCCCCCCCAATCCGGGCAGCCATGTCGGTTGCGCGAACATGTTCCCTCAACCGTGAAGCAAAGTGCTTGAGCACCTCATCGCTGCATCCGTGTCCATAGGTGTCATTGATACGCTTGAAGTGATCGATGTCGCAGAGCACAAGTGCTGCTTGTATCTCGGGGCTGCGTTTTAGGCGCTCCCATTCCAGCTGTAATCGTTCGTTAAAAGCCCGCCGGTTCGACAAGCCGGTCAAGGGGTCGGTGATCGCCATACGCAGCAACTGCTGCTCCATTTCCTTGCGAGAAGAGATGTCGAGCAGAGTGCCGACTATCAGTTGCCTGCCCGCGCCACCCAGCCAACGGCCGCGATCCAGCACCCAAATCCAAACGCCAGATCGATGACGAACGCGGTACTCGCACTCCAATCGCTCCGACGGGTTTTCTTGGTAAGCGCGCACCTTTGCCAGAGCGACCGGCAAATCCTCCGGGTGAGTACGCGCTTGCCATGCGGCATGGGTGGCGCCAACCTCCTCGTCGGAGGTCAAGCCGAACATCGCCAGACTGCGGGCAGAAAGCCTGAAGCTGTCGGTAGCGATATCCCACTCCCAGAATCCCAGCCCTGCGCCCTCCAGGGCGATGGCGATCCGTTCCTTGTCATCGATTTGCGCTTGTTGGCGATGCTTCAGCTCGTCACGCCTCTGGCGATTGGTACGAACAAAACGCCATAGCGCAACCGCCATGCCAATATTGGCAAGTAGCGACACCATCAGCCAAATGGTCGGCCCGTTCATGGTCTATCCCCACCTGACTCACTGAGTGTCTGCCGTAATTCCTCGATCCGGTGGTCGACTTGGTCGGCGTTGATGCCCAACATCAACAGTACCTGCTCGGCCAGTCCCAGTCCCGCAGCCAGGTACAACGGGTACAGTCTGACATTGGGCAGATTACGCAAAAGCTGGGCATCCGTTACGCGCTCAGTGGCCACCACCACGGACAAGCTCAGGCGGCGATCGAGAACCGCCTGAGCGATACGCAGGGCCGTCTGCGGACGGGCAAACGTCAGCACCACCAGGCGGGCATGGGCCAATCCGGCGGCGGCCAGGGTGTCGAGCCGACTGGCATCGCCATACGACACCGGCGCCCCCATCGCACGCCCCGCTTCGACCCGTTGGCGGTCCGATTCCAGCAGCAAATGCGGTATGCCTGCCAGGCGCAGCGTTCGGCTCAGCAGCAGCCCGACGTCATCCGCCCCACAGATGATCACATGGTCGCGTAACGACCGCGCCCGCTCGGCGACTTCGCCTTCTTCGGCCTGCGGTGGCTGACCGAGTGCGCCCGAGCGGCTGAAAGCCCGCGCCCATCGGTCATGGTGTCGGATCAGGAGCGGTGCCAACCCCATGCTCAACACCAGCGCCACCAGCATCGGTTGCACCATGGTGGCGGCGATCAGGTGCTGCTGCATGACCATGCCCAGGAGCAGCAGCGCAAACTCGCCGCCATGACCCAGCACGATGCCTGCGCGCCAGGCGTCGAGCGCCGACAGGCGGGTTGCGCGCAGCGCCAGAAAGTTCAGCCCCATCTTGAGAGGCACCAAGGCCAACAGCCAACCCAGTACCGCCAGCGGTGCGGCCACGATCTGCGCGGTGTCCAGCTGCAGGCCAATGGTCACGAAGAACAGGCCCGACAGCACATCACGAAAGGGCTTGAGGTGGCTTTCCATGTGGTGCCGGAAGTCGCTCTCGCCCAGGACCATGCCGGCGAGAAAGGCCCCCAGGGCGGCGGATACGCCGACGGCGTGTGCAGCAGCGGCTGCCGCCACGACCACGCACAAGGAGACCAGCACGAAGGATTCTTCGTGGCCCTGCCGCGCCACCCAGCCCAGCAGGCCATGCAACAGACGACGCGAGGCAACCGCCGCTGCCGCGAACAACACCAGCACGCCCAACACTTCGAGCAGCACGCTCTCGATCTTCGGCGAGTCGCCGCGCGCCCAGATCGCCAGCAGGGCCAGCAGGGGCACGCTGGCCAGGTCCTGAAAGACCAGCACGGCGATGGCACTGCGGCCGTGGCGGGTGGTGAGCTCGCCTTGGTCGGCCAGCTGTCGGCTGACCAGCGCCGTGGACGACATGGCCGCTGCGGCGCCGAGCAGTGCAGCGCTCTGAGCTGGCTGACCCAACCCGATCAGCACCAGGGTCAGTGGCGCGGCCACGACGACCATCTGCAAGCTGCCGGACGCCAGTACGGTCTTGCGAGTGAGCCAGAAGTGCCCCAGCGAGAATTCCAGTCCGACCATGAACAGCAGCAGGACCACACCCAGTTCGGATATGAAAGTCAACGCCTCTCCCGGCGCGATCACACCGCTGACCGAGGGGCCCAGCAAGGCGCCGACGGCGAGGTAACCCAGCAAGGCGGGTACTCTGAACGCCGCCGTCGCCACCACCGCGAGGCTGCACGCCGCCAGCAGGATCAGGGTAGTGCCGAGCAAATCCTGCATCGGTCAGCGTCCCACCTGTGCAGAGGCCCAGCGCACGATGTCCTGCGAGCCCATGGCGCCTGCCTGGCGGGCGATCTCACGTCCGCCCTGGAACAGGGCGAGCGTCGGAATGCTGCGGATACCGAACTGGGCGGCCAGGTGGGGTTCTGCCTCGGTATTGACCTTTGCCAGCCTGACCCTGGGTTCGAGCTGGCGCGCCGCTTGTTGGAACTGCGGGGCCATCATCTTGCACGGCCCGCACCAAGGTGCCCAGAAATCGACCAACAGTGGCAGGTCGCTGCGCTCCACGTGGCGCGAGAACGTCGCCGTGGTCAACTCGATGGGTTCGCCCGTGAACAAGGGCTGCTGGCAGCGGCCGCAGTTGGGATGTTCCGATAGCTTCGCAGTCGGTACGCGGTTGATGGACTGGCAATGCGGGCAGACGAGGTGAAGATCATTCTTCATGGTTCGCCTCCTTGGACCACAGTGAGGCTGCCGCGCTTCGGGTCACAGACAATGCCGACCAATCAACGCCTTGGAGCCAATCGTTCCCGTGTTTGCTTACTCCGGCCTCTTCCAAATGAGCAGCGATGAACGCTTCGGCCTGCATCAGCCACCTTTGGACAGTATCTTCCTTACTAGGAATCAGCAGGATTTCAGAGACGCTGCTGGCATCCAGCCCGTCCACACGGATAAGCAGAAAAATGCGCCGCCACAAACGCGGCATACCCTTCATCAGGTCAAATGCAAAAGCAAACTCGCTCGACCGATCAATCAGCTCCTCCTGTTCCGCGATCGTTGCGGCATCGGGATGCTGACTGCCAGCGAAGATATCGGCCAGCTTGAGTGTGTCATCGGGCTGATAAAATTCGAAGATTTCCTCTTCCACCATGGCCTCGGCGACGTCCTGGGCATCCGGTTCGACCGGCGCGTCCAGAGAAACGAATTCGCCAAATTGCCGGCTGCTTGCCACTTCGTTATCCAGGACGGCGAACAGATGCTTCAAAAGACCGGTGTAAGCCGCTTTTTCTTCCGGCACGGATTGCCATTCCACCTCAGCTTGGACAATCGCTTCATCCACCACGTCGCGCAGCGTCGGATAATCGCGCGGTAAATCGCCGACGGCCCGCAGATAAGCCAGCTCACGCCTTGCGACAGCCTCAAGTTTCGACAGTAGAGGCATTCGGGTCGCCTCGGCCTCATGGGCGGCTGATGCGGGTTTTGCGGCAATCCGCACCTTGAGCTCGCGCAAGCGCTCGCGTCGTGCTTTGCGCTTGATTTGATCCTGAGCATGCAGTCGGTCAAAATGCTTCTTGGCCTGACGGAACAACGACTGTGCGAGCATCTGCGCGAGGGGCGTCAGCTCGTCATGTGATGCAGTAACGCTGACAATCTTTTTGCCGGGCAGGTGCATATAGCCACTGGCCAGAAATTGCCGCTTGATCTTGTCGCGATCAAGGACGATTTGAAGTTGCGCTGAATCTTTAGTGTGTTTGTCGAGCAATGGCTTGAGGGCGTGCTCGATCACATTTCCCAAAGCTCTCTGCCAAGGTTCATGAAACTCTTTGTCGATAGCTCGATAGCCATATTGCATCTGCATGTATGACTCCTTCGATGTCATTTCTATGGAGGTATGAATCGAGGATGCTCATATCCATAGAATTTAGTTTGACCCGCTCTTATCCCTGGCGCGTTTTGCGAAGACGCCAACTCAAGAACAAAAGCGTGACACCATAGACTGCCGCATAGAAGCCCAACAGCCAGCCTGCGGCCAGGAATGACTCGACCGGACGGGAAAAAAATATCCACAAGACGATAGCGCCAAGGACAATCGAGAGCAGTCCACTGAAGGCAAGCCAAATTTCACCCTTGATTTCTTGACGCAGCCGAACGGCGGCGGATATCTCCAGCACACCGGTGAAAATCGCCCAGAAGCCCACGCTAGCCCATAAAAAAGAAGCCAAGACTATCGTGGCGACCCAAGGAGCAACCAGGACGACGACGCCCGTAAGTATGCCGACAATGCCGCTGAACAGCAGCCAGCCCCAGCGCTCTTTTTTCTGGATATGGCGCACCGCTGCAACCAAGTTGAAAGCGCCATTGACCAAGGAAAATGCGCCGAACATGATGGTCATGGCCAACAGAGCCGATTGTGGCATCCAGAACGCAAGGGCTGCAAAAATCAATGCCACGACACCGCGCAGCACAAAAAGCCACCAATTTTGGCTCAGCGAACACAGTGCTTTGGTGGGGTCATCCGCATTGGAATTAGCGATGGTGTCTGTGTTCATGCAATATCTCCTAAAGATCTAATGGGGTGAAAAAGCAAACACTCCTGAGCCAAGAGAGGGGCGCGACGCGCCCCTCTTACGCCCTATCCAGCGGTTTCAAAACAACTTGGACAGCTTTGCCTTGATTTCATCGAGCCAGCCTTTTCCGCCGCCTCCCCCAGCCGTCTTTTGCTTGACTTTCTTGAGTTCAGCATACAGGGGCTCAAAGTCCTTCTTCTTTCCATAGCCCAGCAGTTCTGCCATTTCCAACTGCTGCCGCGCTTCGTTCAATAATGTCTCCAGGCGCTCATTGGACGCTTCGCTCCGCTGACCATCTTCTACCAAGGTCTCGGCGCGCTTCAGGAGCAGCTTCGCACGCAGGACGGGCAGCGGAAGCACGCTGCGCTCCTCGACCAGCGTACTGAGCGCTGACTGCAGCGCGGCTTTGGCTTCTTCGATCTTGCCCTGATCGATCAGCGGCACGACTGACTTCACGGCTGCGGGATAGGACGCCAGAGGGATGTTGGTGACCGCGATCACGATTTCACTGGCCAGCAAAGCCAGCACGTGACGTGCCTGTTGCACCTCGCCATGTTTGAGGGCATCCAGCGCCTCGTCGGTCATCGCCTCAATGGTTTGCGTGTTGGCGAACAAGTCGTGCACGATGGTGCGCACATCAACGGGGGCCAGGGCGAGCGTGGGTTCGCGTGCAACGATCAGCTCCAGCTTTCCCGTCACTTCGGCCAGCGTTGCCAGTGCTCGCGCGGATTCTTTTTCGTCCAGGGCCGCCAGCGCTGATTTGGTCAGCGCCAAGGCCGAGACGGCCTCATCGAGGACTTGTTTACGTTTGTCTGCCGCCTGCGAGTCCGTTTCCTTCTGAACCTCAGGCTGTACCTCCGTGACGACTTCAGCCTTGGCCTCTGGACTGACAGGAAGGCTGCTTACCGCGGCCTGTTCGTTTATTTCTTTGTTCGTCGCATTGGGATTCGATGTTTGCTCATTCATGGTGATATGCCTCGTATGAGTTAGTGAAAATAGGCGAATCTATTGGGGCTGACTGCGAACATCGCGAGACTGACCGACAGAGCAGTCAGCCCCTTCATCACCTCAAAACAGCGTTTGGATGCGCGTCTTCAACTCGTCGAACCATCCCTTGCCGCTTTTGCCACCAGCCGACTTTTGCTCAATGGACTTCACCTGATCGAAGATGGGTTTGAAGTCCTCCTTCTTGCCATAACCCAGGATTTGCGCCAGCTCGATCTCCGTGCGCACGGACGACAGCAAGGTGCTGAGCTCCTCGTTCTGCTTGGCATCGCGCTTGTCAGTCTCGGCCAGCTTTTCAGCTTTTGCTATCGCGGCTTCGGCCCGTAGCACGGGCAGAGGGAGTACAACTTGGGTGACCACCAGCGTGTTCAGTGCTCGGGCGAGCTCTGCTTTGGCTTCGTCGATCTTGCCGCTGTCGACGAGCCGTGCAGCCGACTTGATCGCTGCCGGGTACGTTGCCATCGGCAGGTTGTCGGTTTCGATCACGATTTCGCTGGCAAGATTGGCAACAATGGGCCGTGCCTTTTGCACCTCGCCATCATCCAACAACTCCCGAGACAACTTGACCGCTTTCTTGACCGATTCCACGTCGGCGTGGATGTCATGGGTGATGACGCTTACATCGACGGGCGCCAAAGCAAGTTTTGGCTCACGCGCCAATACCAGTTCCAGCTTTCCGGTGGCCAGTTCCAGCGCAGCGAGCGCCTCCTTGGTCTTATTTGCATCAAGGAGGGTCAAAGCCTCCTGGGTCTTGGTGAGCGCCGTGATGGCGTCCTGAGTGAGCTCGGCACGCTTTTTTTCGGCTTCCTGGGCGGCCTTGTCGTCTACTTGTGGCTGCGCCGCCTTGGATGCGGCAGAGGGTGCTGCAGCACCTGGGCTAGAACCTGCCGCTGATTGGGCCAGAGCCGGTCCGCTCAGTCCGACGACGACCGCCAGGGCAAGTGCGGAGAAGATGTATTTTGGCTGTTTGATATTCATGATCTTGGGCTCCTAATTAAAGTTAGTTGACTGAGATTTCAATCTGTTTCGGTTTGGCTTGCTCGGCCTTGACAAGCCGCACTTCCAGCACGCCGTCTTTCATGGAAGCCGTCACCTTGGTCGGATCAACGTTGTCAGGCAAGACAAAGCTGCGCACAAAGCGGCCATACGCACGTTCGATGCGGTGGAACTTCTTGCCCTGCTCCTCTTTCTCCAGTTTGCGCTCGCCGCTGATGGTGAGCACACCGTTTTCCGCGCTGACGCGCACGGCATCCTTGGGGACCTCCGGCAGATCCAGTTTGAGGATGAATGCGTTCTCATCCTCGCTGATGTCCACCATTGGCGCCCAGTCCGCCGTGGTCATGGCTTCGTTGCTGGTACGGGCGCCCTGTCGCTGGGGTGTCCGTCCCAACATCGTCGCCAGGCGGTCTTGCAATTCATCCAGTTCCCGGAAGGGGTCCCACGGAGTCAATGCAGACATATCGGTTCTCCTTGAACAATGCCGACGAATTGGATGACGCACTGAACAGAGCCGTCGGTTTACTCTGAATGGCACCTACTACTGTTTTCAGTTCCGAACAAGTCCTTGAGTCAATTGACGGATATCGCTTTCGTCGAGCGTTTCCCGCGCCAGCAGCTCGCGCGCACAGCGCTCCAGCACCGCGCGGTTGATGTCGAGAATCCGGTAGGCGCGCTCGAACACGCCCATCACGATGTCGCGGATAGCCTGATCGATGCGCGCCTGGGTCGATTCGGCCACCCGGCAACCGCCGTGGGCCAACTCGGGCGTGTCGAGGAAGCGCGGCCGCTGCGCCTCGAAGGCGATGTAGCCCAAGCCTTCGTCCATACCGAAGCGGGTGATCATGTCGCGGGCGATGTCGGTGGCCCGCGCCAGGTCGTCGGCCGCCCCTGTGGAGAGTTCGCCAAACACCAGCTTCTCGGCCGCGCGTCCGCCCAGGAGCACGGCGATCTTGTGTTCCAGATCGCTGCGCGTCATCAGGAAACGGTCTTCGGTCGGGCGCTGCAGGGTGTAGCCCAAGGCGCCGATGCCACGCGGGATGATGGAAATCTTGTGCACCGGGTCAGTGCCCGGCAGCGCCAGCGCCACCAGCGCATGGCCCATCTCGTGATAGGCCACGGTCTCGCGCTCCTTGGGGTTGAGCACGCGGTTTTTCTTTTCCAGCCCCGCCACGATGCGCTCGATGGCGGCGGTGAAGTCCTGCAGCTCCACGGCCTGCGAGCGGCGGCGCGTCGCGGCCAGCGCCGCCTCGTTGACCAGATTGGCCAGATCCGCCCCCGAGAAGCCGGTGGTCAGCGCGGCCACCTGCTCGAGGTCGACCTCGGGTGCCAGCGTGACTCTCTTGACATGCACCTTCAGGATGTCGAGCCGGCCCTTCTTGTCGGGGCGGTCCACCAGCACCTGGCGGTCGAAGCGGCCGGCGCGCAAGAGCGCCTGATCGAGGATTTCGGGCCGGTTGGTCGCGGCCAGAATGATGAGCCCCACGGAGGCATCGAAACCGTCCAACTCGGTCAGCAACTGGTTGAGCGTCTGCTCGCGTTCGTCATGACCGCCGATCGGGCCGCCGACGCCGCGCGCACGGCCCAGCGCGTCGAGCTCGTCGATGAAGATGATGGCCGGCGCCTGGCCGCGGGCCTGCTCGAAAAGGTCGCGCACCCGCGCCGCGCCCACGCCGACGAACATCTCGACGAATTCCGAACCCGAGATGGAGAAAAACGGTACGCCCGCTTCACCGGCGACCGCCTTGGCCAGCAAGGTCTTGCCGGTGCCGGGCGGCCCCACCAGCAGCACACCCTTGGGGATGCGCGCCCCGAGACGGCCATAGTCCTGCGGATTCTTCAGGAAATCGACGATCTCGACCAGCTCCGCCTTGGCCTCATCCACCCCCGCGACATCGGCGAACGTCACACCGGTGTTCTTTTCCACGAACACCTTGGCGCGGCTCTTACCGATGTTGAGAAACCCGCCCATGCCCTGCTTCTCGGCGAAGCGGCGGAACAGGAAGAACCAGACGCCAAAGAAGGCTACCGCTGGCAGGATCCACGACAGCACATCGCGCAGCCAGGTGCTCTCCAACACGCGGGCATAGGGCACGTCGTACTTCGACAGGCGATCGGCAAGATCGGGTTCGACCCTCGTTGCCACGATCGTCGTCTTGCCCCGGCTGTCCGGCGACTTCAGGCGCCCGGTCACCGTACGATCCGACACCAGCACTTCGGCCACGCGACCCTCGGCCAGCGCCTTCTCGAACTCGCTGTAGGGCACCGGCTCGACGGTTTTCGCCGTCTGCCAGTAGCTCTGCAAACTCAACAACAGCAGGAGGGCAACGATCCAGTAGCCGGTATTCCATTGATTCTTTTTTTCCATGGGCCGTGTTCCTCGAAAGTCGAGTCGCCATCAGGTGAACAGACGGGCTGCGCCGTCACGCAAACGGATGGCCAGCGAGCGGGAGGGCAGTGCCGCCGCTGATGAGCAGCCCCCACGGCGTGGCCGACCGCGGATCACGCTTGTAGACGACCGCGTGACCCGCGGCCACGACCGCCACCGCGATCGAGGCCAGGGAGGCTGCCCATGCCAGGCCGATGGGATCGGACACGGCAGCCTCTCCCAACATTAAGACGCGTCGCTCGCCGACTTCTTCTTGCGAGAGCCCTTACCCGCGTCGCCATGCGGCGCCTCGGCCGCCTTCGCGGCATCCGGCTGCTCTGGCTCGGCCGGAGTCTGCGGTGACTCATGGCGTTCGAACACCACCCGTTCGGCCTTGTCGTCCCAGCGGGCGCTGGCGTGATCGCCCTTGCCGATACCGCCACCCAGCATCTCGCGCGCTAGTGCCGTCTCCAGCTCGCTGCGGATCAACCGCTTGAGCTCACGCGCGCCGAACTCGGGCTTGTAGCCTTCCTCCGCGAAGTGGTCGATCAAGGTCTGATCGAAGGTCAGCGTCACGCCCTGGCTGGCGGCGTTGCGGGCCACACGATCGAGCTGCAGGCCGACGATATGGCGGATCTCCTCCTTGCCCAGCGCATGGAAGACGATGATCTCGTCGATGCGGTTGATGAACTCGGGGCGGAAGTGTCCGCGCAGCACGTCCATCACCTCGGACTTGGTCTTCTCGTATTCCTCGCCGGCGGCGCTACGGGCCTTCAGCCGACGCTGGATGATGTCCGAGCCCAAGTTCGAGGTGGCGATGATGATGGTATTGGTGAAATCCACCACCCGGCCCTTGCCGTCGGTGAGCCGCCCGTCGTCGAACACCTGCAGCAGGATGTTGTAGACGTCGGGGTGAGCCTTCTCGATCTCGTCCAGCAGCAACACGCTGTAGGGCTTGCGACGCACCTTCTCGGTGAGCTGGCCGCCCTCGTCATAGCCCACATAACCCGGAGGCGCGCCCACCAGGCGTGCCACGGTATGGCGTTCCCCGTACTCGGACATGTCGATGCGCAGCAGCGCACCTTCATCGCCATAGATGGACTCGGCCAGCGCCTTGGCGAGCTCGGTCTTGCCCACGCCGGTCGGCCCGAGGAACAGAAAAGTCGCCACCGGCTTGCCGCCTTCGCGCAGCCCCGCGCGCGACAACCGCACGGCATCGGCCACCGCGCGCACCGCTTCGTCCTGGCCCACCAGGCGCTCGTGCAGCCGCTGTTCCAGATGCAACAGCTTCTCGCGTTCTTCCACCGTCAGCTCGTTGACCGGAATGCCGGTCAGGCGCGAGACGATCTGCGCGACATGCTCGGCCTTGACTTCGGCGCTGCCCGAGGCGCGCTCGCGCTCCCAATCTTCGATGAGCTTCTTGAGTTCGGCCTCTTTTGCCTCGATGCGCTTGCCCAGCTCGGCGGCCTTGTCGTACTGCTTGCGCGAGGCCATGTAGTCCTGCTCACGCCGCAACTGGTGCAGTTCGGACTCCAGCTCTTGTACGGCCACTGGGCGAGCCGTGGCCGACAGCTTCACGCGTGCGGCCGCCTGGTCAAGCAGGTCGATGGCCTTGTCAGGCAAAAAGCGCGCGGTGATGTAGCGGTCCGACAACTCGGCGGCGGCGATGATCGCATCCTCGGTGATGCTGACCTTGTGGTGCGCCTCGAAGGTGTCGCGCAGGCCGCGCAGGATCATCATGGTCTGCGCTACCGTCGGCTCGGGCACCATCACCGGCTGGAAACGACGCTCCAGCGCGGCGTCCTTCTCGATGTACTTCTGATACTCGTTGAGCGTGGTGGCGCCGATCAGGTTCAGCTCGCCGCGCGCCATCATCGGCTTGAACACGTTGGCCACGTCCAGCCCGCCTTCGCCGCCACCCTGGCCGGCACCGACGATGGTGTGCACTTCATCGATGAAGAGAATCATCTCGCCCTGGTGCTCGGTCACTTCCTTGAGCACCTTCTGCACGCGCTCCTCGAACTCGCCGCGATACTTGGCGCCGGCCACCATGGCGTTGATGTTGAGTTCCACCAGACGCTTGTCGCGCAGCGTCTCGGGCACTTCGCCGGCGACCATCCGCTGCGCCAGTCCTTCGACAATGGCGGTCTTGCCGACGCCGGGCTCACCGATCAACACCGGGTTGTTTTTCTTGCGCCGGGCCAGCACCTCGATGGTGGTCTCGATCTCCTGCGCACGGCCGATGACCGGATCGAGCTTGCCCTCGCGCGCCATCTTGGTGAGGTCGCGCGAATACTTGTCGAGTTCTGGCGTGTTGGTCGGCGTCTCGGCGCGGCCATCCTCGGCGCCTTTGCCGACCACCTTGCTGACCTGTTGGCGCAGCGCCTGCGGCGTCAGGCCGTAGCGGCGTAGCAGGTTGGCGGCCAGCCCTTCGCCTTCCTCGGTCAGACCGATCAGGAAATGCTCCGGACCGACATAGGAATGGCCGAGTTCATTGGAGGCCACGAAGGCGCGGCTGAGCGCATCCTTCACGCGCGGCGACACGCCGATCTCGCCCTCGAACGGCTTGTCCCCGCGCTTGGCCTCGGACTCGATCTGCCGCTTGAGGTCATCGACCTTGATTTTGAACTGACCCAGGATGGTCTTGACCACGTCGCTGTCGGCCAGCGCCAGCAGCAGATGTTCGGTATCCACCTCGGAGCGGCCAAATTCGGCAGCGTGTTTGGCGGCCTCTTGCAGCAGGGCTTCCGACTGTTCGCTGATGCGGCTGGCCAGCCCACTGCCGCGCCGGCGCGGTGCACCCGAACCTGCGGCGGCGGGTTCGCCAAACACGGCATCGACCACGTCATCGGTATCGGCGGCAAAGGGCGTCGCGTCGTCGCCGATGCGGAAGAAGTCACTGCCGAGGAAGTCCTCGAACAGGCCGCTGCGCGAGCCGAACAAGGCTTCCAGCGGCGAGACGGTGCGCTTTTGCTGGCGCACCAGTTGGCGGTAATGGTCGTCGCACAACAGCATGGTGCTGTGACGCCCGTTGAGATTGGCTTCCACCCGCACGGTGGCGGGTTGGCCGCAGACCTGGCATTGTTTTCTGGCCATGCTGATGCTCCTGAGAAGGTTGACAAGGTTGAGGCGACGAGGCATCGCGAGCCGCGACACCTCGTCTCGTACCGGGTTTTTCTTGTGACGAACGAGCCGGCGACGTCAGCTGTTGATCGGGATCGAACGTCCCTGCTTCGGCGCGCTGACCTCGCGCTTGTCGATCGTGACCGTGAGCACCCCGTTCTTGAACGATGCCTTGATCGAATCCTGATTGGCGTCGTCAGGCAGGTTCAAGGCGCGGTGAAAGCTGCCGTAGGTGCGCTCCACACGGTGGAAGCCACCTTCCTTCTTCTCCTGTTCCTGGCGCTTCTCGCCACGCACCACCAGCACGTCGTTGTCGAGGGTGATCTGGATGTCCTTTTCCTCGACACCGGGCACTTCCAGGGCAATCTTGTACTGCTTGTCGGTTTCCTGGATGTCCAGGGCCGGCTTCAGCATGCCCGACCAATCGGATGGCAGCCGCGGCATGGCCAGCGCCGGAAAACCGAAGCCCCGGAACGCGTCATCGAACAGCCGGTCGATCTCGCGATGCAGTTGCAGGATCGGGCTGACTGGCCCGCTCGCCGCTGGCAGGTCATTGCGCTGCACCGGCAGGGAAGAGGCGGTCTGCTGCTCTTGCTGCTCGTTCTTGAACCAGTTCCAGGGAGCCAACTTCTTGAAATCGATGTCCATGTCATACCTCCAGAAAAATTGAAAAACGAGTTACTCAAGCCCTTTGCCTGCTGCGACGGGCAGTGCGCCCAGGCGACACGGGCTGCTCGGATGACTTCTGCTGTTCACGCTTGCGCATCACCTCCTTCTTTGCTCCGGCTCGGGTCTGATCATTGATCCACTGATCGATTTCACTTTGACGAAACCGCCACGTCCCGCCCACCTTGAAAGCCGGAATTTCCCCGGGCACGGCGAGCCGATAAAGCGTCCGCTTGCCGACTTTCAAGTACGCAGCCAATTCATCGAGCGTGAAAATCACCTGAAGGTGCGCTTTCATCTCACCCGCTCCAATCGCGTCTCTTTGCG
>NZ_MACM02000178.1:0-43639 GCF_001675465.2 Pseudomonas sp. AU12215 | reverse complement strand
TCAGGTTCTGGCACAGCGCCGCCTGGATTGGGTCGATCCCGCGCACGCTGACCCGGTTGGCCAGCGACAGCAGGGCGAACAGCAGCCCGGAGAGTGTCCCCCAGAGCAGGCCAGCGGTGGCGCCGTCGCGCAGGTCCAGTGTCGGCGTGACCATCACCAGGCCGATGCACACCAGCGCCACGACCAGGTATTCACCCTTGCGGATGCGTTCGCGGAACAGCAGGCCTTCCAGCAGCACGGTGAAGGCGGGGAAGCTGGCGAACCCGAGGGTGGCGACCGCCACGTTGCCGACTTTCACGGCGAGGAAGAACGTCAGCCAGTGGGTGCACAGCAGCACGCCGCCACCCAGCAGCATGGCGGCCTGTTTCAGCGTAGGTCGCTTCTGCTGCCGCAGATGCCCGGCGAAAACCGCTGCCAGCGACAGCGAGCCGAACAGCGCGCGGCCGAAGACGATGACCAGGGGGCCGGCGAGGATGAGTTTGCCGAAGATGCCGGACAGCCCGAACATCAGGGCGCCGATGTGCAGGCCGATCAGGGCGCCGCGGGGCGTGAGTTGGGTAATGCGATTCATGCCTGAGCTCCCGCCGATTGCTGTGGCGGGGCCTTGTCGGGAAAGAGGCAAGCGCGCCGGGCTGGCTGGCGCGCGGTGAGTCGAAGATCAGGCCAGCCGCGCGCCATTGGGCAGCGGCTTGTCGAAACCGGCCAGCACCACCTTGTCGTCGCTGTCGTAGGCGCCGGTGACCAGCACTTCCGAGCGCACACCGGCGATGGACTTGGGTTCGAAGTTGCACACGCAGAGCACCTGGCGGCCGATCAGCTCGTTGGCTTCATAGTGCGCGGTGATCTGTGCGCTGGAGGTCTTGATCCCCAGCGGGCCGAGGTCGACCTGGAGGATGTAGGCGGGCTTGCGCGCCTTCACGTTGGGTTCGGCCTGGACGATGGTGCCCACGCGCAGTTCGACGCGCTCGAAATCCTGCCACTCGATGGTGTCTGCCGACATCGCTGCTCCCGTTGGGTTATTGGGTTCGATGGCCGGCAGTCTAGGCCCTGGGCGCGCGGCTGTCTGTCGCGCGGCTAGCGGGAATTGTCGCGCGCCTCCTGGCGAAGCTGGCGCGCGGTGGTGCCGAACTGGCGCACCAGCGCGGCGGTGAAGGCGCTCTGCGAGGCGTAGCCGACTTGTGCGGCAATCTCGCCGACCGATTGGTGCGAACCGCGCAGCAGGTCGCGGCCCAACTGCAGGCGGCGCTGGCGCACGTAGTCCATGGGCGTCTGCCCGGTTTCAGCAAGGAAGCGGGCGTGGAAACGCGCGGCGGAAAGCCCGGCGAGCCGTGCCAGGTCAGCCACCTGCAAGGGATGCGCAGCATGGCGGTCGATGTAGCTGTCGAGGCTGGCCAACGGCAATTGCGTAGGTTCCTCCACGCGCTGCTGGCCGGCGGCGAGGCTGGCGAGCAGGAGGATCGCACCCTGGCGCGCCAGCACCGGGTCATGCAGGGGGCTGCCGGCCAGCCAGTGCACCAGTTGCGCCTGGTCGTTGTTGAGCAGGCGCTGGCCGGGGGTTTCCAGCAGGCGGCGGCCGGCGTCGCTGTGCAGGCCCAGGGCGGCGAGCAGGTTATCTTCGTCCTCCAGATCTACCACCAGGCAGCGGCTGCCGTCGGGGCTGGCGCAGGCGTGGTGCTCGTCACGCGGCACCACGGCGAAAGTCTGCCGGGTCACCAGGCTGCCGCGTCCGCCCACTTCGAAATCCAGGCTGCCGGACAGCCCAAGCACCAGCTGCGCATGGCTGTGGCTATGGGCGAGATGGTCGTGGCTGTAGTGGCGCAGGGAGAGGATCGGGTTCATGCGAACTGCTTTCCGAAGCTGGCGGGCAGGTGGACAGTCTAGCGCGCCGCGGCCTGTCACGGGACTGTCGCCAGTCGGTCATGTTCGCTTCACCGCGGCGGCCGACACTCGGAGAAACCCCTCTGGAGGTCGCCGACGATGAGCAGCGCGCAACGCATGACGCCGACGAAGAAACAACGGGTGCGGACCCTGTGGATATCCGATGTCCACCTCGGCACCCGCGACTGCCAGGCCGAGCATCTGGCCGGCTTCCTCAAGCGTTACCACGCCGACCGCATCTACCTGGTGGGCGACATCATCGACGGCTGGAAGCTGCGCGGCGGCATCTATTGGCCGCAGGCGCACACCAACGTGATCCGCCGCCTGCTGACCATGAGCAAGCGGGGCACCGAGGTGATCTACGTGACCGGCAACCACGACGAGTTCCTGCGCCGCTATTCCTCGCTGCTGCTGGGCAACATCCGCCTGGTCGACGAGATCGTCCACACCACCGCCGACGGCCGCCAGTTGCTGGTGATCCACGGTGACCAGTTCGACGTCATCACGCGCTACCACAAGTGGCTGGCCTTCCTCGGCGACTCCGCCTACGAGTTCACCCTGACGCTTAACCGCTGGCTGAATCACTGGCGCAGCCGCTATGGCTACGGCTACTGGTCGCTGTCGGCGTACCTCAAGCACAAGGTGAAGACGGCGGTGAACTTCATCAGCGACTTCGAGGAAGCCATCGCCCACGAGGTGCACAAGCGCGGCCTCAACGGCGTGGTCTGCGGGCACATCCACCACGCGGAAATCCGCCAGATCGGCGAGGTGGAATACCTCAATTGCGGTGACTGGGTGGAATCCTGCTCGGCGCTGATCGAGCACTGGGATGGCAGCATCGAGCTTTACCGCCTGGCCGAGGAACCGGTGCGCGCCGAGGCGCCTGCGGTGGTCGAGTCGGCGGCATGAGGCTGCTGATCGTCACCGATGCCTGGCTGCCGCAGGTCAACGGCGTGGTCACCAGCCTCCGGGCACTGGTGGCCGAGCTGGAGGAAATGGGGCACAGGGTCGGCCTGATCACCCCGCAGGATTTTCGTCACCGGCCTTGCCCGAGCTACCCGGAAATCCCCCTGGCGTGGAACCTGTGGACAGTCGGCGAGAAGATCGCCGACTTCGCCCCGGACTGCGTCCACCTCGCCACGGAAGGCCCGCTGGGCTGGGCTGCACGGCGCTGGCTGGTGCGCCGCGGGATGAAGTTCAGCAGCGCCATCCATACGCGCTTTCCCGAATACGTGAACACTCGCTGGCCCTGGCTGCCGCTGGCCTGGGGCTATGCCTTCCTGCGCCGCTTCCATGCACCGAGCCAGGCCGTGCTGGTGAGCAGCGAGCGCATGCGCGGAGCTTTCGCCGATCACGCTTTCGACAATCTGGCGCTGTGGCGCAAGGGCGTGGATCTCCAGCGTTTTCAGCCGGGGGAGGGCGCACCGCTCCAGGAGCCGGTATTCCTCTATGTCGGCCGGCTGGCGCGGGAGAAGAATCTCGAAGCCTTCCTTGCGCTCGACCTGCCGGGACGCAAGCGCGTGGTGGGCGACGGCCCGCAGCGCGCGGAGCTGCAAGCGGCTTATCCACAGGCGGAGTTCCTCGGCTATCGCCACGGCGACGAACTGGCGGAGGCCTATCGCAGCGCCAGTGTGCTGGCCTTCCCATCGCTGACCGATACCCTCGGCCTGGTGATGGTCGAGGCGCTGGCTTGCGGTACGCCAGTGGCGGCGTTCCCGGTGACGGGGCCGCTGGATGTCCTGGAGGACGGCGTCACCGGGGTGATGGACGCGGATTTGCGCAGCGCCTGTCTGCGGGCGCTGGAGCTGGATCGCCAGGCCTGCGCGCAGTGGGCGCGCGGGCAGACTTGGCGGGCATCCGCGCAGGAGTTCCTGGCGCTTCAGGTGAGCCTGACGCCATTGCCAGTCAGTGCGCCGGTCAGCGAAGAACCGGGCTACGTGAACAGCTAGAGATCAGAACAGCCGACGGTCGTGGTCCAGGTTCTGGTCCACCAGCCATTTGCCGTGGGCGATGGAAGCGTGCTGGGCCTTCTGCAGATCCGACATGAAGGCAAACTCCACCGGTAGCGTCTTGCGTTTGGTGGTCTGGCCGTCCGGGGCGGTGATGTGGCAACCGCCGGCCCAGGGAGTGGGCAGGCCGGGATGCTCGACGACATCGGCGGTGATGGTGTACTTGCGGTACTCGCATTGCATCAGGCTCATGGGGCGTCCTCCTGGCAGGTCGCCAACAGCCCGCGAGGGCGTGTGGCGAGCGGAACGGAGCTGGCGTCGTGCGCCGGCAAGCCTTGCTAATCCCCAACATAGACCACTCTGCCGGCCTCTCCGGCGGATACCGACGAACGTGAATGTCACCGGCGTGCGAGTTTTCCCGCTTGAATCTTCCCTTCGCTCGCGCCTCGCGCCAGACTGTCGGCCATGCCTATCCAGACCCTTTCCCGCCTTGCCGAAGTCGACGCCCGCCAGTGGGACGCCCTGCTGCCGGACGACCAGCCGTTCCTGCGCCATGGCTTTCTCTCCGCCCTGGAGGAAAGCGGCAGCGTCGGCGGCCGCAGCGGCTGGAAACCTTCCCACCGGGTGCTGCTGGCCGACGATGGCCGTCTGCTCGCCGCGGCGCCGGCCTATCTGAAAAGCCATTCCTACGGCGAGTACGTATTTGACTGGAGCTGGGCGGATGCCTGCCTGCGCGCCGGCATTCCCTACTATCCCAAGCTGCTGGTGGGCATTCCCTTCACACCGGTCGGCGGCGCTCGCCTGCTCGGCGCGCCGGACGCGGCGCTGAGCCTGGTCGGCGCGCTGGCGGGCGAGGTGGACGAAGGGCATTGCTCCGGCGTGCACGTGAATTTCACCGATGCTGCCGCCGATGCCCTGCTGGACGCTGCAGACGGTTGGCTGGAGCGCCTGGGTTGCCAGTACCACTGGAGCAACCGCGGCTACCGCGACTTCCAGGACTTTCTCGATGCACTCAGCTCACGCAAGCGCAAGCAGATCCGCAAGGAGCGCGAGCAGGTCGCCGGGCTGGGGCTGGATTTCGTCTGGATGGAAGGGCACGAGCTGTCCGAAGCGCACTGGGACTTCGTCTATGCCTGCTACAGCAGCACCTATGAGGTCCGCGGGCAGGCGCCCTACCTGAGCCGGGCGTTCTTCAGCCTGATCGGCGAGCGTATGCCCGAGGCGATCCGCGTGGTCTTCGCTCACCAGAATGGCCGGCCCGTGGCCATGGCTTTCAGTCTGCTCGGCGGCGATACATTGTACGGCCGCTACTGGGGCTGCCTGGCGGAGTTCGACCGCCTGCACTTCGAGACCTGTTTCTACCAGGGCCTGGACTTCGCCATCGGCCACGGCCTCCAGCGCTTCGACGCCGGAGCGCAGGGCGAGCACAAGCTGATCCGTGGCTTCGAGCCGGTGATCACCCGCTCCTGGCACCGCCTGGGACATCCCGGACTGCGCGAGGCGGTGCAGGAGTTCCTGATAGGGGAGAGGGTGGGCATCCTGGCCTATGCCGAGGAGGCCCGTGCTGCGCTGCCCTATCGTCAGGACTGCACTTCGTAGGAGCGAGCAAGCTCCTACGAAGTGCAGCTTTCCCTGCAGGAGCAGACCTTGCTCACGGCTGGTCGCCGCTGCGCGGCGGGGCGATTACTCCGGCTTTGCCTCGCCCTTGCCCGGCAGCATGCGCACCAGGGTGTTGTCGCGGCTGATGTAGTGGTGGAACAGCGCGGCCAACGCGTGGATACCGATCAGCCAGTAGCCGAGCACGGCGATGGTTTCATGCCAGTACTTCACCTGCTTGGCCAGGTCCGGGTTCTTGTCCACCAGGTGCGGCAGCTCCATGCCCCAGAACGGCACCGGCTTGTCGGCGGCGCTGAGGATGATCCAGCCGGCCAGCGGCAGGCCGATCATGAGGCCGTACAGTGCCAGGTGCGCGAGCTTTGCCAGCGCCATCTGCCAGGCCGGCGGTGCCGGAACGATGGGCGGGGTGGGGTAGATGAAGCGGCCGATCAGGCGCAGCCAGACCAGCACGAACACACTCAGCCCAAGCATGAAGTGCCATTGGGAAAACAGCGCGCGGGTGTCGCTGCCTTTGGGGAAGTTAGTGCGGTATTCCATGCAGAAGTACGTGGCGGCGATCAGCACCAGCATGATCCAGTGCATGGCAATGGACAGGCTGCCGTAACGGGACGGGGTCTTGGACAGGCTCATGACGGTTCCTTGTTTGGCTCGGTTATCGTGACGCCCCGTTCTGGCGACGGGCTTGTCAGTCTGAGCATAGAACCTTAAATGTGCCTGAAACACCATGAAGGCAAAGTGAAAGGGCCGCTATGTGCGGCCCTTTTGACGTCGGTCAGCCTTCGTCGTCGGCTGACTGGCGGGAGCGGATGGCATTCACCAGTCTTTTGGCCAAGGCCGGGTAGTCCTCGTCGAAGTGGTGCCCGCCGGGCAACTGCAGGTTCTCGCCCACGGCCTGGGGCTGGGTGCAGCCGCTCTCGTCCTTTTCTTCCACGCCGTACACGCAGAGCACCTTCGGTCCGGGCAGGCGCGCCATTTCCGGGCCGGTGGAAGCTTCCTGGCCGGCCTTGCCGAGCCAGCCCTGCACCTCGATCTCGAAGCTGCCGCTGCGGGCGAAGGCCAGCAGGATCACCGAGCTGACGTCCTTCTTGGCGTCCGCCGGCAGGCGGTTGTAGATCGCCGGCAGCACGTCGGCGCCGAACGAGTAGCCGGCCAGCACGAAGTGCTTGGCGCCCCACTTCTCGCGATAGTGCTGCATCAGCAGAGCAAGGTCGGCGGCGCTCTGCTCCGGGGTCTTGTGCTCCCAGAAGTAGCGCAGGGCATCGACGCCCACCACGGGGTAGCCGAGCTCGGCCATCTGCGCGGCGACGTCGCGGTCGAGGTCGCGCCAGCCGCCATCGCCCGAATAGAACAGCGTGACGGTTTCCGAAGGCTTGGCGGCCGGGACTTCCACCACCGGCACGTTATCGCCGCCACCTTGCAGCTGCTGGCGTAGTTGATCGGCGAGGACCTTGGGCAGCGGCGTGTCGTAGTCGGTGATCACCGTTTCGGCGTTTTTCAGGCCTCGGGCGAAGCGCGCGCTGGCATCGTCCGGGTTGTCATTCCAGGCAGCCAGCCAGTGGCCGTGCGGAGCGGTCTGCGGCAGAGGCGAGGCGGCGCAGTCGGGTTTCTCCAGAGAGAAGCCCACGGACAGCGCCTTGGCCTTGTCGTCGGTCTGCCCGGCGAGCCAGCGGAAGGCCCAGGCGCTGCCGGGGCCGATGCCGGCAACCAGGGTCGGCTGGCCGTCAAGAAGTTCACCAGCGGCCTGGATGCGAGCCTGCTGGGCCTTGCAGTCGTTCTCCGGGAAGACGAACTGCACCACACGGGCGCCGCTGTCGTGGGCCAGGGCCAGCAACTGGGCGTCGTCCAGTTTCTGGTCGGCCTGCACGGCCAGCAGCACGCGTGCATTGGGCTGCTTGCCGGGGTTGGCCAGGCTGGCGGCGCTGCCGTCGGGCAACTGGCGGTGGTCCAGGGAGGCCTGCGGGGCCGGTCGGCTCCATAGCAGCAGGCCGACGGCAATGACGATCAGCAGGAGAAGGGCGAGCAGGTGTCGCCAGCGTCGTTTCAACATATCAGCGTTTTACCAATCCACTCAGGCCGCCTGCGATGAGGGCGGCTGTGTCGGCCAGGGCCACCAGCGGATCCAGTCCGGCGGGCACGGCCAGGTAACGGGGTTCCCAGTCGGGCTGGAACTTGTCCTTGAAGCGACGCAGCCCCTGGAAGTTGTAGAACTGCTCACCCCGGCGAAAGACCAGCGCGCCGAGACGTTGGGTCAGCGGGGCGCCGCGGCGCGGCTGCAAGCCGGCCAGGGGCACCATGCCGAGGCTGAAGCGGGTATGCCCGCTCTCCTTGTAATGCAGGATCAGGCCGAGCATGAGGAACTCCATGGTCAGCTTGGGCGCATCGGGGACGACGCGCATCAGGTCAATGCTCGCCAGTTCCTTGCCGGACGTTTCCAGCAGGTTGGCGAAAGCCACGGCGCGGCCCTGGAATCGGACCACGACGATGCGGAAATAGTGCAGGTATTCAGGGGTGAAGCGGCCGAGGGAGAAGCCTTTCTCGCGGACGTTCTTGCCGCCCAGCCAGGCATCGGAGATGGCGCGCAGCTCCTCCATCGGCGCCTGGCCGGCGTCGTGGAACTCCAGGCTGAGGCCGTCGCGCTGGCCGCGGTTCCAGGTGTAGCGCAGGTCTTTCATCTCCTTGCCCTTGCTCTCCAGGTCGAAGCGGCGCAGGTCGACCCGTGCTTCTTCGCCGAGCTTGAGCGCGGTCAGGCCGATATCCATGTACAGCGGCAGGTTCTCCGCTCGCACCTGGTAGAACACCGGGCGGGCATGGTGCAGGTCGCAAAGGTCGCGGAATTGCCAGATCAGCTCCGCGCGGGCCTGTGCCGGGCCGATCGGATCGAACAGCGCCACCAGGCTGCGGCCGCGGCGGGCATACATCAGGAAGGCGTCGTTGCCCTCATGGAACAGCAGCGCCTTGTCGCCGGACAGGGCCAGGCCGCCGTCGGGCTGGGCGGAGTTGGAGAGGATGCCGGCTGCGCTGTCCAGCTCCTCGCGTGTGGGCGCGTGGATCGCCGGCGGCGCGGTGCGCAGCAGCCAGTACAGCGCCAGGGCGGCCAGCAGCAGGCAACTGCCCAGGGCGGCGCGCAGGCCGCGCGGGGCATCGGCGTCCAGGGCGAACTGCCACCAGAGCTCATGGCTGTAAGGTACGTCCTGGTAGGCGAACAGCAGCAGCCAGATGGACGCGGCGATGACGCACGCGGCTGCGCCCAGGTACAGCGGCGAGAAGGGCAGGTCCATCAGGCGGCTGCGACGATAGAAGGCGCTGCGGAAGATCACCAGCAGGGCGGCGGTGAAGCTGAGGATCAGGGCTTCTTCCCAGTCGAAGCCTTTAAGGAGCGACAAGGCAGCGCCGGCGATCAGCAGGCCGAGGGTCAGCGCCCAGGCAGCGGAGAGGCGACGGCGCAGACCATAGGCGAGCAGCAGGCAGAGCACGCCGATCAGGCTGGCGGCCAGGTGTGAGGCGTCGATCAGGCGGTGCGGGACGAGGAAGCCGACTTCGTCGAGGCGGGTATCGATGGACGGTGTAGCGCCGGAGAACAGCAGCACGATGCCGGAGATGAACACCAGCAGCGAGAGGATCTGCGCGGCAAAGCCGGAGGTGATCCGTACCGCCTGCCTGGCCACCAGGATGCGGCGTGCCTCGAGGAACAGCAGCAGCAGGCAGGCGACGATTAGCGGCAGTACGACATAGATCAGGCGGTAGAGCAGCAGCGCCGCGGCGAGCGGTGCGGCACCCAGTTGCCCGGCGAAGGCGGCCAGCAGTACGGCCTCGAATACGCCGACCCCACCGGGGACGTGGCTGAGCACGCCAGCCGCCAGGGCGATCAGGTAGACCAGCAGGAAGGCGCCGAAGGGGGGGGCCTCGGGCAGCAGCAGATAGAGCACGGTGGCGGCAGCGGCAACGTCCAGCGCGGTGATCAGCAGTTGCAGCAGCGACAGCCGCAGGCCGGGCAGGCGCAGCGTGCGGCGGCCGACGCGAACCAGATGGCTGTCCGGCGAAGGTTGCTCGGGCAGGCGGCGACGTTCGATAGCCACCACCAGCAGCAGGCAGAAGGCGATGATGCCCAGCGCGAGGACAGCCACCAGCCACTGTGGCAGGTGCAGGGCCAGCGATGCGTCCGCGAGGTCGCTCAGCGCGGCCACGGCTGCCAGCACTGGCAAGGCGCAGCCCAGCGAGAGGCTGGCAAACAGGGTCATCAGCGCGACGTCGCCGGCGCCCAGTCCCAGCCGGGCATAGAGGCGATAGCGCACCGAACCGCCGGACAGCATCGACAGCCCCACGGCATTACCGATGGCAAAGGCGGAGAAGCCGCCGGTCAGCAGTGCCGGGGTGGGTAGTTTCACACCGGCGAAGCGGCTGGCCGACCATTCATAGCCGAGCAGGAAGATGAAGCCTACGACGGTGGCCGCGAACGCGCCGGCCAGCGCGGTGGTCGGCACATCGAGCAGGGCGTCGTGCAGGGAATAGGCGTCGATGTCGCGCAGCAGGTGGTAGCAGGCGATCAACGCCAGGCTGAACAGCACCAGGGTTACGCCCAAGCCGAGTGCCTGGCGGTTGGCGTTGATCCAGTCGAGCCATGCCGCTCGTGGCGTGGCTTCGTCGGGGGCAGGTGTATCGGGTGTGGCAGGGTTGGCGCTCATCGGGCACCTCTAACGATCCTGCGCGACAGAGTAGGGGCACTGTCGCGAATTCCCAAGTCCTTGGAGAGTATTTTCGTCATTCGGCTGGCGCCACCCGTACGTGGTTTTTTCTGCGCACAACGAAAAAAGCCACTCCTAAGAGTGGCTTTCTTCTTGATGTCTGGTTGCGGGAGCAGGATTTGAACCTACGACCTTCGGGTTATGAGCCCGACGAGCTACCAGACTGCTCCATCCCGCGGCGGCAATTCTACGGATATGAAGCCTCGTGTCAAACGATATTTCGTTTTCGATCAATAATTTAAATCGCGCGCAAACGAAAAAGGCCACTCCGAAGAGTGGCCTTTTCCTGTRTCTGGTTGCGGGAGCAGGATTTGAACCTACGACCTTCGGGTTATGAGCCCGACGAGCTACCAGACTGCTCCATCCCGCGCCGGCCATTCTACGTAAATGAAAGTCTCTGTCAATCGATATTTGTTCTGCGATCAAAAATTTAAATGACGCGCAAACGAAAAAGGCCACTCCGAAGAGTGGCCTTTTCCTGTATCTGGTTGCGGGAGCAGGATTTGAACCTACGACCTTCGGGTTATGAGCCCGACGAGCTACCAGACTGCTCCATCCCGCGACGCCCATTCTACGCCGGTGCGCCCGGGTGTCAATGAAAAAAGGGGAAAAGTGATTTTCTATCAGATATTTAGCCGCCAGGAATGGAATCGTCGCAGGGATCGACAAGGGTGATTTCCGCGGCTGTGGATAACCGGGACGGCAGGTTTTTGCATTACCATGGGTGGGTTTTCCGTCTTCTATAAAGGCGGTTTCCGTTGGTGATGCAGGCGCCTCCTTCGTGACTCGGCAGAGAAAGATCATCCACATCGATTGCGACTGCTTCTATGCCGCCATCGAGATGCGCGACGACCCCAGCCTCGCGGGCAAGCCGCTGGCCGTGGGCGGGTCGCCGGACAAGCGTGGCGTGGTCGCGACCTGCAATTACGAGGCGCGTGCCTACGGCCTGCATTCGGCCATGGCCATGCGTACCGCCGTGAAACTCTGCCCGGACCTGACCATCGTCCGCCCGCGTATGGACGTCTATCGCGAGACCTCGCGGGACATCCACGCGATCTTCCGCGACTACACCGACCAGATCGAGCCGCTGTCCCTGGACGAGGCCTACCTCGACGTCAGCGACAGCGAGCGTTGCGGCGGCAGCGCCACACGTATTGCTCGAGAGATTCGCCAGCGCGTCTGGGAGACGCTGCACATCACCGTGTCTGCCGGGGTGGCGCCGAACAAGTTCATTGCCAAGATCGCCAGCGATTGGCGCAAGCCCAACGGCCTGTTCGTGGTCACCCCCGATGAGGTCGACGGTTTCGTCGCCGAACTGCCGGTGAAGAAGCTGCATGGCGTGGGCAAGGTCACCGCCGAGAAGCTGGCGCGCTTGGGCATCCGTACCTGCGCGGACCTGCGCGACTGGTCGCGGATCCAGTTGGCCAAGGAGTTCGGAAGTTTCGGCGAGCGGCTCTGGGGACTGTCGCGTGGCATTGACGAGCGCCCGGTGCAGGTGGACAGCCGGCGGCAATCGATCAGCGTGGAGAACACTTTCGACCAGGACCTGCCGGACCTGGCAGCCTGCCAGGAAGAATTGCCGTCACTGCTGGGTGAACTGGAGCGGCGCATGACGCGCCTGGACGCCAGCTATCGGCCGGGCAAGCCGTTCATCAAGCTGAAGTTCCACGACTTCACCCAGACTACCCTGGAGCAGGCCGGCGCCGCGCGGGATCTGGAAAGCTATCGGCTGCTGCTGGGGCAGGCCTTCCAGCGCGGCAACAAGGCGGTTCGGCTGATCGGTGTAGGCGTGCGCCTCGTCGATCTGCGCGGCGCCCACGAGCAATTGACGCTCTTCTAGCCCTGCCCGGAAGAGCCTCAGCCTTCCGGCCACAGGCGCATGGCGCGGCCGCTGGCCGGCCACAGGCGCAGTTCGCCTTCTTCGGTGATGTCCCAGCGCTGCACCTGGCCGAGCATCTTGAGGAACTGTTGTTCCTGCTCCATCACCAGATCGGCGCAGAGCTTGCGGGTGGCGCCCGGCTGGCCGAAGGTCAACTGGTCGCCCTCGAGCTTGTAGCTGGCGAACCAGTGGTTGCAGCCGGCGCTGCCATAGGCGCGGCCGTTGCCGTCCAGGGTCAGGCTGATGTGGGTGTAGTCGATCAGCGGGCGCTCACCGATCCATTCCACACGGTAGTTCTGCTCGGCTTCGGGCACCGGCTTGCTGGCGCAGCCGGCCAGGGCCAGCGCAGCGCAAGCGCTGGCAATCAGGGTTTTCATGCGGTCTCCTTGCTCTGGCAATCCGGGCAAAGGTGGCGCTTGCCGGCCTTGGCCCATCCGAGTTCGGCGATGCGCGCTTCGGCGGCCGGCTGTTGGGCGGCCTTGCCGAGGGTGGCATCGACGGCGAATTCGAAGTCCAGTGTAGCCGCGCAACCGTCGCACTTGACCGTCCACTCGTGGATACCCAGTTCACGGAATGCCGGCCCCCTGGCCACGGCCATCCACTGCCCCGGCGGGTTGATCAGGTGGCGGACCTTTTCCACTTCCAGGGTCATGCTCAGGCTTTTGCTGCCCTTGAGGCTGACCAGCAGGGTGTCGCCGGCCTTGATCGAGCCGCCGATGCCGGTGACCTGGTAGCGGCCCGGGGTCAGCGCGCGGCACTCGTTAAGGGTGAATTGCGGGTTGAGCAGGGTGTAGCGGAAATCGTGCTGAGCCATGGGTCCTCCGGGAAAGCGCGGCATTCTAGGCGGCGCAGCGCCGGGATGCGAGGGGCAACTGATCAGCCTTCGACCCGATTGACCGGCCGGCCTGCCTGCCAGGCAGCGATGTTGGACAGGGTGGTCTGGGCGATCCCGGCCAGGGCTTCACGGGTCAGGAAAGCCTGGTGCGCGGTGATGATCACGTTGGGGAAGGTCAGCAGGCGCGCCAGCACATCGTCCTGCAGCGGCTGGTCGGAGCGGTCGGCGAAGAAGATGTCGGCTTCCTCTTCATAGACGTCCAGGCCGAGGTAGCCGAGCTGGCCGCTTTTCAGTGCCTCGATCAGCGCCGGGGTGTCCACCAGCGCGCCGCGGCCGGTGTTGATCAGCATCGAGCCGCGCTTCATGCGCGCGAGGCTCTGGGCATTGATCAGGTGTTTGGTGGCCTCGTTGAGCGGGCAGTGCAGGCTGATGATGTCGGACTGCGCGAGCAGTTCGTCCAGCTCGACGAAGCGCCCGCCCAGGGCCTCGATGGCGCGATTGGGATAGGGGTCGTAGGCCAGGATGTGGCAGCCGAAACCGCTCATGATGCGGGCGAAGACCTCGCCGATCTGCCCGCTGCCGATCACGCCCACGGTGCGCCCGTGCAGGTCGAAGCCGGTCAGGCCATGCAGAGAGAAGTCGCCTTCGCGGGTACGGTTGTAGGCGCGGTGCAGGTGCCGACATAGCGCCAGGACCAATCCCACGCCATGTTCAGCCACGGCGTGGGGCGAATAGGCCGGTACGCGCACCACGGCCAGCCCCAGCGCGTGGGCAGCGGCCAGGTCGACATGGTTGTAGCCGGCCGAGCGCAGGGCGATCAGTTTCGTGCCGCCGGCGGCCAGGTGCTCCAGCACCGGGCGTGACAGGTCGTCGTTGACGAAGGGGCAGACCACCTCGAAGCCCATGGCCAGGGCGACGGTGTCCAGACGCAGCTGGGCCTGCTGGAAGTGCAGCTCGAAGCCGTGGCCGTGGTTGGCGGCGAGGAAGCTGTCGCGGTCGTAGGTCTGGTTGCTGAACAGGATGATGCGCATCGCTTGGATTCCGTCCTCAGTGCGGCTGGCCGGCCTCTGCTTCCAGCTGGCCCTCGGTCGCTTGTGCCAGTTCGGCTATGGCCATGTCGAGTTCATCCAGCGCGGCGGGGGCGTCCGGTTCGTTCTGCTTGAGCAGGGTTTCGGCGCGCTGGCAGGCGGCGCGCAGCATCGGCACGCCGCAGTAGCGGGTGGCGCCGTGCAGACGGTGGATGCGCTCGAGCAGGGTGTTGCGGTCGTTGCGCTCGCGGGCCTGGCGAATCACCTGGCGGTCAGCGGACAGCGAGGCGAGCAGCATGCCGAGCATGTCGGCGGCCAGTTCCGGTTTGCCGGCGGCCAGGCGCAGGCCTTCCTCCGGGTCCAGGACGCTGAGCCCGTCGAGTTTTGATTCGGAGTGGCGCGGGCGTTCGTCACGCGGCTCGCCCAGCGCCAGGCCGGTCCACTTGAGGATCACCTGGACCAACTGGCGCTCGTCGATCGGCTTGGTCAGGTAATCGTCCATGCCGCCCTGCAGCAGGGCGCGCTTCTCGTTGGCCAGCGCGTGGGCGGTGAGGGCGATGATCGGCACCGGACTGACCTCGCGGTCGGCCTCCCAGTGGCGGATCGCCTCGGTGGCCTGGCGGCCGTCCATGATCGGCATCTGCACGTCCATGAAGACCAGGTCGAAGCGCTCGCGCTGCACGGCCTCGACGGCGGCGAGGCCGCTGTCCACGGCAGTCACTTGCGCGCCCATGTCGGTCAGCAGGGTCTTCACCAGCAACAGGTTGGCCGGGTTGTCATCGACGCAGAGCAGGTGCGGCGTGCGCTCGAGCCGGCCGTTGGCCGATTTGTCCTTGCGCAGGGGGCGCAGGTGCAGCAGTTCGTTCATCGCCTGTTGCAGCTTGCGCGTGCAGGCGGGTTTGCTCTGCACCTGGGCGTCGGGCAGCACGTCGTTGTAGTGCGCCTGCTCGATGGTCGGGCACAGCACCAGGCTCTTGCAGCCATGCTGTTCCAGCTCGCGGATGGACTGGCGCAGCGCCTCGGGCGGGTGTTCGGCGGCGGTCACGCCCAGCAGCGCCAGGGTGATCGGGGCCTTGTCCGACGGCCCGGCCAGCAGCGCCTTTTCCAGCGTGGCGAGGTCGGGGAACTCGGTGACTTCCAGGCCGCAGTGCTCCAACTGGTGGTGCAGCGCGGTGCGGGTCAGTTCATGGGGCTCGTACAGCGCCACGCGCAGGCCGCCGGCCATGGCGGGCGGCAGGTCGTCGCCGTCGTCGCGGGCCTTGGGCAGGTTGAGGCTGATCCAGAATTCCGAACCGTCGCCGGCGCTGCTTTCCACGCCGATCTCGCCACCCATCTGCTCGATCAGGCGCTTGGAGATCACCAGCCCCAGGCCAGTGCCGCCGGCCTGGCGCGAGAGCGAGTTGTCGGCCTGGCTGAAGGCCTGGAACAGGGCGCGCAGGTCGGCGTCGGTGAGGCCAACGCCGGTGTCCTGCACGCTGATGCGCAGTTGCGCGCGGTCGTCGCTTTCGTCCTCGAGCATGGCGCGCACGGCGATGCTGCCGTCGTGGGTGAACTTGATGGCGTTGCTCACCAGGTTGGTCAGCACCTGCTTCAGGCGCTGCGGGTCGCCCACCAACTGCAGCGGGGTGTCGCGGTAGATCAGGCTGACCAGCTCCAGGTGCTTCTCGTGGGCGGCGGGGGCGAGGATGGTCAGGGTGTCCTGGATCAGTTCGCGCAGGTTGAACGGGATGTTCTCCAGCACCAGCTTGCCGGCCTCGATCTTCGAGAAGTCGAGGATTTCGTTGATGATCCCCAGCAGGCTTTCGGCGGACTTGTGGATGGTGCCCAGGTAGTCCTGCTGGCGCGTGGTCATCTCGCTCTTCTGCAGCAGGTTGGTGAAACCGAGGATGCCGTTGAGCGGGGTGCGGATCTCGTGGCTCATGTTGGCGAGGAACTCGGATTTGATCCGGCTCGCCTCCAGGGCTTCCTTGCGCGCCAGGTCCAGTTCGATGTTCTGGATCTCGATGGTCTCCAGGTTCTGCCGGACGTCCTCGGTGGCCTGGTCGATGTTGTGCTGCATTTCTTCCTGGGCGCTCTGCAGCGCCTCGGCCATGCGGTTGATGCCGCCGGCCAGCTCATCCAGTTCGTGGCTGCCCAATGCCGGCAGGCGGGTTTCCAGGCGGCCTTCCTTGAGCTGGGCTACGCCCTGGGCAATCTGCCCCAGCGGCGCATTGATCGCGCGGCTCATGCGCAGGGCGAGCAGGGCGGTGACGGCAAGCCCGGCGCCGATCAGCAGCAGGCTGGTGAACAGGCTGCGGTAGCCGCGCAGCAGGGTGCCGTGGTGGGACAGCTCCAGCTCGACCCAGCCCAGCAGCTTCTCGGCGTCATCGTCGGGGTCGCCGGAGAGGCTGCGGTGCTTGCCCAGCACCGGCAGGAGGAAGTGCGTGGTGTCCAGGTTGCTGGACATGCTCAGGTGCGAGCCGTCACCGGAAGGAATGGGGGTGAGGATGCTGGGGCCGGCGTGGACCAGTTTCTCCCGGTCCGGGTTGAGGAAGGTCACGGCGCGTACGTCGGGTTGGTCCAGCGCTTCGTTGGCGATGCGTTCGAGCAGCTCTTTGTCGTGGTGGGCCATGGCCGGGGCTGACAGCGGCGCCAGTTGTTCGGCGATCAGCTGCCCACGCTCGATCAACTGGGCGTGCATGTCCGCCAGCTGCACCCAGGTGAAATAGCCGCCCAGCACCAGCGCCAGCAGGCTGGTGGGCAGCAGGGTGAGCAGCAGTACCCGACCCTTGATGCCGAGATCCTTGAACACGCGTTTCCTCCGATGCGTTTATCCCCGGCAGTGTAGCGGTTCGGACCTGGGGCGGGAGCCCTTTGCCTTGCCGAGACGACGCGGAATCGTGAATACTTCGCGCAATTGCTAATCACTCTTATTTGATATGAATGCCATCGCTTCGTCCGGCCTGCGCCTGCTGACCATCGAGGACGACCCAACCCTGGGCGCCCACCTGTCGTCCCACCTGATCGAACGCGGCTTCGACGTCACCTGGTGCCAGGACGGCGACGAAGGCCTGGCCCAGGCTCGCCGCGGCGATTACGACCTGGTGCTGATGGATATCATGCTGCCCGGCACTGGCGGCCTGGATATCCTCCGCACCCTGCGTCGCGAGCGTGCGGTGCCGGTGATCCTGATGTCGGCCCTGGGCGCCGAGCAGGACCGTATCGCCGGCTTCTCCCAGGGCGCCGACGACTACCTGCCCAAGCCCTTCAGCCTCGCCGAGCTGAGCGTGCGGGTGGATGCAGTGCTGCGCCGCGTCGCGCTGGAACGCGGCAGCCAGTCCCTCGGCAGTACGGTCACCGGCCTGCAGATGGACCCGCAGAAGGACGACGTCGGGCTGGATGGCCAGTGGGCCGGTCTGACTGGCACCGAGTACCGCCTGCTGGAGACTTTCCTGGGTAGCCAGGGCGAGACTCTCAGCAAACCCTTCCTTTATCAGCACGTACTGCACCGCGCCTTTACCGCCCACGACCGCAGCCTGGACATGCACGTCAGCCACCTGCGCCGCAAGCTTCAGGCTATAGGCTACGCGCGCCACCAGTTGCACACCGTGTGGGGCAAAGGCTACGTCTTTGCAGAGGCCGAGGACTGACATGCCCGGCCGCCACTCGCTGTTCTGGAAGCTCGCCTTTGCCCTGGTGGTGCTGTGCCTGTCGGTGATCTGGCTGTCCTGGAACTGGGGCAAGCAGATGGAGCGCGACAGTTACAACCTCTCCGAGGATGCGCGGCGTGTCCTGGGTGGCTATGCCGAAGAGGCGCAGCAGGCCTGGCGTAGCGGCGGGGCGGCGGGCGTCGACAGCTGGCTGGCGGGGATGAGGCAGCGCGAGCCGGTGTGGATGGTGGTGGTGGACGGTCGCCTGCAGTCGCTGGGCACGCAGCCGCTGCCCATGGCTGAGGTGGCGCACCTGACCTTCCAGCGCGGGCTGGACTGGCCGGTAAGCTCGCGCTCGGTCAACCTGCCCTACATCGGCATCCCGTTTCCCGACGACCCGGCTGCCGGCCGCCTGGTGCTGCAGCTGCCGCAGCGCTTCCTCCCCGGTGGCCTGAGTTTCCTGCGCCAGTCCATCAGCCATGCACTGGTGCCGGCGATCCTCGCGCTGTTGCTCTGTGGGCTGATCTACCGGCATCTGGTACGCCCGCTGGGGCGTCTGCGCGAGCACGCCAATTCCTTGCAGGCGGATAACCTGGGCTCGGTCGCCGGCCCCGAACTGGTCACCCGCCGCGATGAACTGGGCGAGCTGGGCCGCGCGCTGGACCACATGGCCGAGCGCCTGCGCGGCCATGTCAGCCTGCAGCGCCAACTGTTGCGCGACCTGTCTCACGAACTGCGTACGCCACTGAGCCGCCTGCGCGTGGCAGGGGACAGTCCGATCAGCGAAACCGCGCTGCGTCAGCGCGTGGAGCGTGAGGTGGACGTGATGCAGCGACTGGTCGCCGATACGTTGGAACTGGCCTGGCTGGATACAGAGCGCCCGCGCGTGGAGCTGGAAGAGATCGACCTGCGTTCGCTGTGGGATCTGCTGGTGGACGACGCGCGCTTCGAGGCTGGCTGGAGTTCGGAGCGCTTCCTTTATCAGGTGCCGGCGGACTGCCGCGTGCGCGGTCATCTGAATGGGCTGGCCCAGGCGCTGGAAAATCTGTTGCGCAATGCCATCCGCCACTCCCCGGAGGAGGGGCGTATCCGCTTGAGTGGCCGGCGCGAACCGAGCGGCTGGCACCTGTGGCTGGAGGACGATGGCCCGGGTGTGGCGGAAAGCGACCTGGAGCGTATCTTCCTGCCCTTCACCCGGCTCTCCGATGCCCGCACCGGCGAAGGTTTCGGCCTGGGCCTGAGCATCGCCCGCAGCTCGCTGCGCATGCAGGGTGGCGAACTCTGGGCGGATTGCGCCGACGCTGGTCTGCGCGTTCACCTGCGCCTGGCGGATGCGGCGGCGGCCTGAGGCGTGCCCCGGACCCTGAACACGGCTTGTTAGGAAGTTTCGTATGGCAGGGCGTCTTTTGCCGGTATCATAGGGCGCCCTGTTCCAGATCCGAGTGCCTCCATGACCGTGCAGTACCCGACTATCGCCGATTGCGTCGGCAATACCCCGCTGGTGCGCCTGCAGCGCCTGGCCGGGGAAACCTCCAACACCCTGCTGGTGAAACTCGAGGGTAACAACCCCGCGGGTTCGGTGAAGGATCGCCCGGCGCTGTCGATGATCACCCGTGCCGAACTGCGCGGCGACATCAAGCCCGGCGACACGCTGATCGAGGCCACTTCCGGCAACACCGGCATCGCCCTGGCGATGGCCGCGGCGATCAAGGGTTACCGCATGATCCTGATCATGCCCGACAACTCCACCGCCGAGCGCAAGGCCGCGATGACCGCCTACGGCGCCGAGCTGATCCTGGTGACCAAGGAGCAGGGCATGGAAGGCGCCCGCGACCTCGCCGACCAGATGGCGCGCGAAGGGCAGGGGAAGGTGCTCGACCAGTTCGCCAACGGTGACAACCCGATCGCCCATTACCATTCCACTGGCCCGGAAATCTGGCAGCAGACTGGCGGTGAGATCACCCATTTCGTCAGCTCCATGGGCACCACCGGCACCATCATGGGCGTGTCGCGCTACCTCAAGGAGCAGAACCCCAACGTGCAGATCGTCGGCCTGCAGCCGATGGAAGGCTCGGCCATCCCCGGCATCCGTCGCTGGCCGCAGGAATACCTGCCGAAGATCTTCGACGCCACCCGCGTCGACCGCGTCGTCGACATGCAGCAAACCGAAGCCGAGGACGTGATGCGCCGCCTGGCTCGCGAAGAAGGCATTTTCTGCGGCGTGTCTTCCGGCGGTGCGGTGGCGGCCATGCTGCGTCTCTCGCGCGAACTGGAAAACGCGACCCTGGTGGCGATCATCTGCGACCGTGGCGACCGTTACCTGTCCTCGGGCGTGTTCGACGCCAACTGACATGGCCAAACAACGATCCGGCCTGCGCTTCCAGCCCAGCGGTGGCGCCCGCAGCCCCGCGGTACCCGTGGGCAAGAAGCAGCGCCTGAACATCGAGCGCCTGGCCCATGACGGCCGCGGCATTGCCCACGCCGACGGGCGCACCTGGTTCGTCGCCGGCGCCTTGCCGGGCGAAGCGGTGGAAGCCCGTGTGCTGTCGGCACGCGCGCAGATCGTCGACGCCCGCAGCGAACGCCTCTTCAGCACCGCCGCCAACCGTCGCACCGAGCCTTGCCCGGTAGCCGGCACCTGCGGCGGCTGCAGCCTGCAGCACCTGCCCCACGCCGATCAGCTGGCGCTCAAGCAGCGCACCCTGGCCGAGCAGCTGGAGCGTTTCTCCGGCCTGGTTCCGCAAGAGTGGGCCGCGCCGTTGGTCGGCCCCGAATTCGGCTACCGGCGCCGTGCTCGCCTCGCCGTGCGCTGGGACGTCAAGGCCAAGCGCCTGGACGTCGGCTTCCGCGCGGCTGCCAGCCAGGCCATCGTCGCCTTCGACGACTGCCTGGTGCTGGTGCCCGAGCTGCAGGTTCTCGCTCGCGAGTTGCCGGCGCTGCTGCGCGGCTTCGCCAAGCCGCAGTCGCTGGGCCATGTCGAGCTGTTCCACGGCACCTCCAGCGCGCTGCTGCTACGGCATATCGAACCTTTGTCCGATAGCGATCGCGCGCGACTGCTGGAATTCTGTTCGGCACGGGATGTGCAACTGTGGTTGCAGGGCGACGGCGAGCCGACACTCTGTTCCAGCGGCGCAGAAAACGGCGGGAACCGGGAGCTCGGCTTCCGGCTCGAAGCCTGGAATCTGACCCTGGCCTACCGGCCCGGCGACTTCGTGCAGGTGAACGAGCCGGTGAACGAGGCGATGGTCGCCCAGGCGCTGGACTGGCTGAAGCCCGGCAGCGACGAGCGCGTGCTGGACCTGTTCTGTGGCCTGGGCAACTTCGCCCTGCCGCTGGCGCGCCAGGTGCGCGAAGTAGTGGGCGTGGAAGGTGTGCAGACCATGGTCGAGCGTGCTGCTGCCAATGCCCATGCCAACGGGCTGGCCAACACCCGGTTCCATCAGGCGGACCTGACGAAACCGCTTGCCGAAGCCCCCTGGGCGGCGGAGGATTTCACCGCCGTGCTGCTCGATCCTCCGCGTGACGGAGCCTTCGAGCCGGCGCGGCAGATGCGTTCACTGGGCGCGGAGCGGGTACTCTATGTGTCCTGCAACCCGGCGACCCTGGCGCGCGACGCTGGCGAACTGGCCCGACAGGGCTATCGCCTGAAGCGCGCCGGCATCCTCGACATGTTCCCGCAGACGGCCCATGTCGAGGCCATGGCTTTGTTCGAGGCAGGCTAGGAAGGCCTGCGCAATCCGACCGGCTCAAGCAAGAAGAAAGGCCGGCGCAGTGAGCGGTGTGTTGTGGCGCACCGTGGGGAAGGGTAGACACGATGGTACAGGTGAGAGCGCATCAGCCGGTCAACACGGACGGCAGCATCAATCTCGAGGCCTGGCTGGACCATGTCCAGACCCTGGTCCCGGGCCTGGATCGCCAGGTCCTGCTGGAAGCCTGCGAGTTCGCTCGCGAGGTGGAAGACAGGGCTGTCAGCACGGCTGACAACTCCTGGGCGGATGGCACCTCCAGCTTCCAGACGGGACTGGAGATCGCCGAGATCCTGGCGGACCTGAAGCTCGACCAGGAGTCCCTGGTCGCCGCGGTGATCTACCGCGGCGTGCGCGAAGGCAAGGTCAAGCTCGAGGACGTGGCGCAGCGCTTCGGCCCTGTCGTCGCCAAGCTGATCGAAGGCGTGCTGCGCATGGCTGCGATCAGTACCAGCCTCAGCCCTCGGCAGTCGCTGGTGCTCGGCACCCAGGCGCAGATCGAGAACCTGCGCAAGATGCTGGTGGCCATGGTCGACGACGTCCGCGTCGCGCTGATCAAGCTGGCCGAGCGGACCTGCGCGATCCGTGCGGTGAAGAACGGCGACGAAGAGAAGCGCATGCGCGTCGCCCGAGAAGTCTTCGACATCTACGCCCCGCTGGCCCACCGCCTCGGCATCGGCCACATCAAGTGGGAGCTGGAGGATCTGTCCTTCCGCTACCTGGAACCCGACCAGTACAAGCAGATCGCCAAACTGCTGCACGAGCGCCGGTTGGACCGCGAGCAGTACATCGCTACTGTTATGCAGCAGCTCAAGGATGCCCTGGCCGCCACCGGCATCAAGGCCGACCTGTCCGGGCGCGCCAAGCACATCTATTCCATCTGGCGGAAGATGCAGCGCAAGGGCCTGGACTTCAGCCAGATCTATGACGTGCGCGCCGTGCGCGTGCTGGTGCCGGAAATGCGCGACTGCTACACCGCGCTGGGCATCGTGCACACCCTGTGGCGCCACATCCCCAAGGAATTCGACGACTACATCGCCAACCCCAAGGAAAACGGCTACCGCTCGCTGCACACCGCGGTGATCGGCCCCGAGGGCAAGGTGCTGGAAGTGCAGATCCGCACCCACGCGATGCACGAGGAAGCCGAACTGGGCGTCTGCGCGCACTGGCGCTACAAGGGCACCGACGTCAAGGCCAGCTCCAACCACTACGAAGAGAAGATTTCCTGGCTGCGCCAGGTGCTCGAATGGCACGAGGAACTGGGCGACATCGGCGGCCTGGCCGAGCAGTTGCGGGTGGATATCGAGCCCGACCGGGTCTACGTCTTCACTCCCGACGGCCACGCCATCGACCTGCCCAAGGGCTCCACTCCGCTGGACTTCGCCTACCGCGTGCACACCGAGGTCGGTCACAACTGCCGTGGCGCCAAGATCAACGGCCGCATCGTGCCGCTGAACTACAGCCTACAGACCGGCGAGCAGGTGGAAATCATCACCGGCAAGCAGAGTGGGCCGAGCCGCGACTGGCTGAACCAGAACCTGGGCTACGTCACCACATCGCGGGCGCGAGCCAAGATCGTCCACTGGTTCAAGCTGCAGGCGCGCGACCAGAACGTCGCCGCCGGCAAGGCCATGCTCGAGCGCGAACTCGGCCGCCTGGCTCTGCCGCCGGTGGACTTCGAAAAGCTCGCCGAGAAGGCCAACTACAAGACCGGCGAAGACCTGTTCGCCGCCCTGGGCGCCGGCGACCTGCGCCTGGCCCACGTGGTCAACTACGCGCAGCAACTGGTCGAGCCCGAGCGCGGGAACGAGCAGCTCGAACTCATCCCGCGCAAGCCGAGCAAGATCGGCCATGGCAAGCGCGGCGACATCCAGATCCAGGGCGTCGGCAACCTGCTCACGCAGATGGCCGGCTGCTGCCAGCCGCTGCCGGGCGACCCGATCGTCGGCTACATCACCCTCGGCCGCGGCGTGACCATCCACCGGCAGGACTGCGCCACCGCACTGCAACTGGCCGGGCGCGAGCCGGAGCGGATCATCCAGGTCAGCTGGGGCCCGGTGCCGGTCAGCACCTACCCGGTGGATATCGTCATCCGCGCCTACGACCGTTCCGGCCTGTTGCGCGACGTCTCGCAGATGCTGCTCAACGAGCGCATCAACGTGCTGGCGGTGAATACCCGCTCGGACAAGGAAGACAACACCGCGATCATGCGCCTGACCATCGAGATTCCAGGTCTCGATTCGTTGGGCCGCCTGCTGGCGCGCATCTCCCAGTTGCCCAACATCATCGAGGCGCGGCGTGATCGCGCGGGTGCCAAGGATGCATAAGCTCGAAGACCTGCTGTACCTCATGGCCCGCCTGCGTGACCCGCAGAACGGTTGCCCCTGGGACCTCAAGCAGAGCTATGCGACCATCGTCCCCTACACCCTCGAGGAAGCCTATGAGGTCGCTGATGCCATCGAGCGCGGCGACTTCGACCACCTGCGCGAGGAGTTGGGCGACCTGCTCTTCCAGGTCGTCTACTACGCGCAGCTGGCTCGGGAAGAGGGCCGCTTCGAGTTCGACGCAGTGGTCGACGGCATTACCACCAAGCTGATTCGCCGCCATCCCCATGTCTTCCCTGATGGCGACCTCTACGGCGAGCCGGACCCAGCGAAGCTGGAGGAAGCGGCGGTCAAGCAGCGTTGGGAAGAGTTGAAAGCCGAGGAGCGCGCCGCCAAGGCCGCGGAGCCGGTGCAGTTGTCGCTGCTGGACGATGTGCCCAACGCGCTGCCAGCGTTGAGCCGCGCTGCCAAGCTGCAGAAGCGCGCCTCCCAGGTCGGCTTCGACTGGGCCGACGCGCTGCCGGTGGTGGACAAGGTTCGCGAGGAGCTGGACGAAGTGCTCGAAGCGATGGCCGGCGGCGACACCGAAGCCCAGGCTGAGGAAGTGGGCGATCTGTTGTTCGTGGTGGTCAACCTGGCGCGCAAGCTCAAGGTCGATCCGGAAAGCGCCCTGCGCGCCGCCAATGCCAAGTTCGAGCGCCGGTTCCGCTATATCGAGACGGCCTTGCGCGATCAGGGACGTACGCTGGAAGACAGCAACCTGGAAGAGATGGACGAACTGTGGGGCGCTGCCAAGCGTGACGAGAAGAATCCGCTCAGCTGTGGATAAGTGCTGCCTCCGTTGAATTGGCGCCCATGAAAAAGCCCCGCGATTGCGGGGCTTTTTATTTCTCTTCGTAGGAGCGAGCTGTTGGCGTGTGGTGTCTGCTCGTCAGCCGAACAGCCAGCGCAGGATCAGCACCAGCAGCACCACTGCCAGCACCGGGCGGCCAATACGGTAGGCCTTGGGATAGGCGCGCTTGAACACCTTCACCTTGCTGCCCACGGCGTCGCCGAGGCGAATCAGTACCGAGTAGGCCTGGTTGATCCCGCCGACGCGCTCGCCCTCGACGTTCTGCGGCGCCGTGGCGCGGCCGAGGAAGGCACTGACGCGGCGGTTGACGCGGGTCAGCAGCGGCGACTTGAGCGGTCGCTCGATGTCGCAGAAGAGGATCAGGCGCGACTCGTCCGTCTCGTTCTTCACCCAGTGAACGAAGGTCTCGTCGAACATCACGTCCTGGCCATCGCGCCAGGCGTAGGGCTGCCCGTCGACGAAGATGCGGCAGTCGTCGGAGTTCGGTGTGGCCAGGCCCAAGTGATAGCGCAGCGATCCGCCGTAGGGGTCGCGGTGCTTGTTCAGGTGGCTGCGTGGCGGCAGGCGGGTGAACATCGCACCCTTGACGTTGGGGATGCTGCTCACCAGTTCCACGGTCTTCGGGCACAACTGCTGCGCCGAGGGCAGGGGACCGTCGTACCAGGTCAGATAGAAGCGGGTCCAGCCCTTCTTGAAGAAGGAGCCGAAACCGGCTTCGTTGTTGTTCAGGGCGTCGCGGATGTAGCCCTCATCGAAGAGTTTCTCGGCTTCCTCGCGGATCGTCTGCCAGTTGTCGCGCAGCTTGTCGAGCTCGGGGAAGCGCTCGCGGTCCAGGTACGGCTTGGACGGTACGCTGGAGTTCAGGTACATCAGCGAGTTGTAGGGGGCGAACCACGCCGAGTGGTTCACCACCTGGCGGAGGAAGGGCAGGCGCACCTTGCCGCGCAGGTGCACGTAGAGAATGGCGATGAGGAAAATGGCCAGTATCGCGAGAACGATGAGCTTCAGCATGGAGGTAACGAGTCCGCTCCAGATGAGTGAATTCGAGCCAGGCACTTGCGCTGCGCTGGCACAGGCCCGAGGATTATACCCCCTGAGGACAGTCCCGCAGCACCTATGCGTTGGTCTGGGAGTTGTCCTGCATCAATTGGGCTGTTGGAGAGCCTTGATTCATGAGCATGTCATTGCGTGATCAGTTGCTGAAAGCCGGGCTGGTCAACGAGAAGCAGGCCAAGCAGGCCGGCAAGCAGAAGCAGAAACAGCAGCGCCTGGAGCACAAGAACCAGGTGGCCAAGGACGACAGTCAGCGTCAGGCTGCCTTGCAGGCCCAGGCCGAGAAACAGGCTCGCGACGCCGAACTGAACCGCCAGCAGCAGGAAAAGGCCGAGAAGAAGGCCAAGGCCGCGCAGATCAAGCAACTGATCGAGGGCACGCGCCTGCCCAAGCTGGAGTCGGACGACTACTACAACTTCGTCGACAACAAGAAGGTCAAGCGCATCGCGGTCAACGACCTGATCCGCGATAAGCTCAGTCGCGGCAGCCTGGCCATCGTCAGCTACGACGGCCGCTACGAGATCGTCCCGCGTGATGCCGCACTGCGCATCCAGGAACGCGACGAGCGCCGTATCATCCTGCTCAGCGAGCCCAGCGGCGAACCGGACGAGGACGATCCGTACAAGGATTACGTGGTGCCCGACGATCTCATGTGGTGAGGTTGCGGTGGTCCGGTTTCAGGCGGGGCCCAGCTGCACCCTGCCGAACTGCGCCGTCGCCGACAACGGCGTGATGGCGCGCAGGCGGTCCAGCCGGAACTCCCGGCTGGCATCGTCCACTCGCACTTCCAGATATTCCTCCAGCGATCCGTCCACAGTTCGCCGCGTGTGCGTGGTGAAGGCCTGGGCATCGAACGCCAGGCCGTCACGCAACTCGATACGCAGCCAGTAGCGGTAGAGGCAGGCGATTTCCAGGTAGTCATGGAGATCGCAATGCAACGGCTGGTAGTCGCTCATCTCGCCAGGCCTTATTTGAGGTCAGCCAATGCCGCGCCGAAGTTCAGGTGCAGCACCTGCCCATCGACCACCAGCGCCGGTACGGATTTCACCCCGGCGGCCTCGGCTTCGGCCACACGCGGCTGCTCGCCCAGGTGCACCACTTCGACTTCGCGGTTCAGCAGCGGCAGCAGTGCCCGCTCTGCTTCGATGCAGACAGGGCAACCGGCATGATAGTAAACGGCTTTGTTCATGTTCCTTCTCCTGATCAATTATGTATCGATTCGATACCTTTTCAGTCTGCGAGCGAGATGGGCCTTCTGTCAAACTGGTTTTTGATCGATACTATCTATCGGGAGGATTAGCCCATGACCGATACGACCCTGTACGACTACCTCGAACGCATTGCCAGCCTGATGCGCGCCTGGGCTCGTGAGCAGCCGCTGATGGCGGATCTGCAGCCGATCCAATTGAGCGCGCTCAATTACCTGGCGCGCTGCAACCGCTATTCGAATACGCCACTGGGGGTGACGGATTTCCTCGGGCTGACCAAGGGCACGGTCTCCCAGTCGCTCAAGGCATTGGAGGCCAAGGGGCTGATCGAGAAACGCCCGGATGCCCAGGACCGCCGTAGCGTGCACCTCGAGCTGACTCGGGCGGGCAGGGGGCTGATCGATGCACTGGTGCCGCCGGATTTCCTGCGTCGCGCAGAGGAAGCGCTGGGGGAGCGTAGCGAACTGCTGGTCTCGCTGTTGCGGGAATTACTGGCAACCGTGCAGCGTCAGGAAGACGTGCCGGGCTTCGGTCTTTGCCGTACTTGCCGCTTCCACCAGAATCTGGACGGCGGTGGATTGTGCGGTCTGACCGGGGAGCGGCTGGAGAGCGGCGAGGGCGAGCTGATCTGCCGCGAGCATGCCGAGCCCGATCAAGTGGCCTGATGTCCACTGAGCCGATTCGCGGGCAAAAAAAAGCCGGGCATGAGCCCGGCTTTTCGTTACGCCGCGGCGCTATCAGAAGCGATAGGTCATCTGCGCGGTCAGACCGTGGGCGCTGTTGTCATACTTGGCGCTGTAGGCCGGCTGCAGTTGCAGGCCTGCCAGTTCCTGGCCGTCCGGCTGGTTTACGCCGGCGGTGGATTCCCACAGGTAGGCGTAGGCGACATCGATGGTCATGTCGGCATTGGGCGAGTAACCGGCGCCCAGGGTGAAGATCTTGCGATCGCCCACCGGGATGCGCACGTTGCGGTGCTCGTTGGTGGTCGGCGACGGATCGTAGGCGAAGCCGGTACGCAGCACCCACTGGTCGTTCCACTGATAGGAGGTACCGATGGCGGCCGACCAGGTGTCGTGCCAGCTCAGGTCTTCGCCGATGGTGTCGAAGGAAGAGATCGGGGCGCCGGTGTTCTGCACTTCGATGGACTTCAGACGGCTCCAGCGCGTCCAGGTGGTGCCACCGTAGACAGTCCAACGGTCATCCAGCTTCTGGGTGAGGGACAGGTCCAGGGACTCGGGCAGGGTGATGTCCAGGCTGGCATCCATGCGCGAATCGAACAGGCCGGCCGGCGAGTTGGAGACGGTGGTGTGGCCCTTGAGCTCGTACTTCACCTTGGAGTGGTAGGTGGCGCCGATGGAGGTGCTCTCGGTCGGGGTGACCAGTACGCCGACGTTGAAGCCGGCGGCGGTGTCGTCGCCCTTGATGCTGATCTTGGTGTCGTCGCCGTTACCGCCCAGGGCGCCGTTCAGCGCGCCGGTGTTCAGGTAGTTTTCCAGCTTGCCGTCGATGCGGTTGATGGTCGGGCCGAAGCCGACGGATACCACGTCGTTGAACTTGTAGCTGATGGTCGGCTGGACGGTGATGACCTGGACCTTGCTGTAGGAACCGTGGGAGCGGCCCTGGAAGCCACTTTCGTAGTCGTTGATGATGCCGTACGGCACATAGATGCCGAGGCCGACGCTGACCTTGTCATCCAGCGGAGTGGCGAAGTAGCCGAAGGGCACGGCGGCCAGAGGGACGGAGTCGCCCTTGTTGGAGCCGGAGGCAGTGCTGTGTGCGTCACTGATGTCGTCCTTGGCGGAAACAACGGCGAGACCGCCGCTGACTTCAGTACGCTTGAGCTTGGACAGGCCGGCCGGGTTGCCGTAGATGGTGCTGGCGTCCAATGCCGAAGAAGCACGGCCCGCGTAAGCGGTGCCGGCGCCGCTGGCGCTCTGCTCGTTGATGGCGATGCCGTTGGCCAGGGCCTGGGCAGAGGCAGCGCTAATGGTCAGGGCTAGGGTGGTCTTGAGCCATGTTGTTTTCATTGTAAGAGCAACTCCTGTGTTTATCGGCGCGCAAGCTACCAAGATTCCCGGGTCTTGGGTAGTGGTTGGCAGGCGCTCTACCTTGGGCTTCAGGGCTCAAACGAGCGTTCCATCTGAATGATGTCCGTTCGTCGCTGTATGTAAATAATTTCTGACCGATCGGTCACGCTTCGGGTACCGAAGTACTAGGCGACTCGACTTAAATTGCCGACATAGCTGTGCCAGGCGTCGACGAAGTCGTGGAGGCGCCCGTGAGGGTGGAACACCTGGCGCCAGATGCGGGCCAGTTCCATGGGGTCGTCCGCCAGTGGCAGGGACAGGTGTTCCGCCTCGACCAGCATCCAGGCAATGGCCGTGCTGTAACGCAGATTGACCGTCAGTTCGAGATGCGGTGCGTCGAGGAAAGCATGCTGGCTGGCCAGCCCCCGGACGCGGCTGGCCAGCTCGGGGTCCAGCGCCAGGAATCCATCCCAGAGCGTCTGGTGCCGCTGCTCACCGATGCGATACAACCCGTGGCCATGGCTGTCATCGAGGGCGCTCCCCAGCGCCGACTGACAGGCTGCTGCCCCCAGCAGCAGCGATTCGGCCGCGATACTGTGGCGCCCCAGGTAGTGCAGGGTGGGGCGGATCACATACTGGCAGAGATCGTTCGCGGCGATTCCCATGACGTCCTCGTCATCAATGACCGGCGGGGCTGGGCGTCTTGGCAGCTTCTGATGATTATCCTCGGCCCCGCCGGAAGCGGACTTAGCCGCTCGAATTGAAGTGTAGTGCGATGAATGTGATGTAAAGGACTGTTTTTAAATTGTTTAGTCGGCGCCGCTTTGCTTCATATTCCTTCTGGCGATTAGATGCTCGGCGGTAACTCCGGCATCGCAGCGAGCTTTTCCGCTGCCTCTTCGTGGCCCTGTTCCGCCGCCTTCTGGTACCAGGAGCGCGCCTGCGCCGGGTTCTTCGCCACGCCGCGGCCCTTGGCGTAGCTCTCCGCTACCTGGAACTCGGCGTCCACATCCCCTTGCTCGGCCGACTGCAGGTAGAGGGCGAAAGCCTTCTTGTAGCTGCGGGTCACGCCGGTGCCGTTCTCGTACATGATTGCCAGGTTGAACTGGGCGTCCTTGTCGCCCTGGTCGACGGCTTTCTGATACCAGTACACCGCCTTGGCCGAGTCCTGCTCGACGCCGTCGCCGTTGTCGTAGGCGTTACCCAGGTTGTACTGGGCACAGGCATGGCCCTGCCTGGCGGCCTTTTCGTACCAGTAGGCGGCCTTCTCGTAGTCCTGGTCGTACTCGTCGCTACCGGAGTCGTATTCCAGGCCGAGCGTGTACTGCGCACTGGCGTGGCCAGCCTTGGCGGCTTTCACCAGGTCGTCGCCATAGAGGTCGGACCACTGGTCCTGGATTTCACAGGGGGTGGCTTCGAGCTCGGTGGCGTAGGCCGGGGCAGTGCTGCACAGGCCAAGCAGCAGGCTGGCGAGCAGGGTCTGGTGGATGCGCGAGGGCATGGGGATCACTCCTTTGAAGATTGGGCACGAGTCTGACGGATGCCCTTACACCTATCCATGAGAACGGAAGACGCTGGTGTGACGCGTCTTCCGCTTTTATTGCCGGAAGTGGGCAATCAGTCGCCTGTGGCCACCGGGCGCCGCGCATCGGTGATCCATTCACTCCAGGAGCCCGCATACAAGCGGCCCAACGGGTAGCCAGCCAGGCTCAGGGCGAAGAGGTTGTGGCAGGCGGTGACGCCGGAGCCGCAGTAGGCCACCAGATCCTCGGCCGGGCGGCCGCGCAGCAGCCCGGCGAAGCGCTGGTGCAGGTGCTCGGGGCGCAGGAAACGGCCGTCATTGCCCAGGTTGTCGGTGAAGGCCGCGCACTGGGCGCCGGGAATGTGCCCGGCCACCGGATCGATGGGCTCCACCTCGCCACGGAAGCGCGGCAGGCCACGGGCGTCGATCAGCGGCAGCTCGGCGTCGCCGAGTTTGCTGGCCAGTTCGCTGGCACTGATCAACAGGCTGTTGTCCGGCTGGCCCTTGAAGTCGCCGGGTCGCACCGGCGTTTCGGCGGTAGTCAGGCGCTGGCCGGCGTTGCGCCAGGCACTCAGGCCGCCATCGAGCAGATAGACGCCCTCGCTCTTGCCCAGCCACAGCAATAGCCACCAGGCGCGGGCGGCGAAGGCGCCGGGGCCATCGTCATACAGCACCACTTCGCTGTCGGCATTCAGCCCCCAGCCACGCAGCTTCTCCAGCAGGTGCTGCGGGTCAGGCAACGGATGGCGGCCCGTTACACCCGGCCGCACCGGGGCGGAGAGGTCGCGGTTGAGATCGGCGAAATGCGCGCCGGGAATATGATTCTCCTGGTAGCTGCGTGCGCCGTAGGCCGGGTCTTCGAGGGCGAAGCGGCAGTCGAGGAGGACGAGGTTCGGGTCATCGAGGCGGGCGGCCAGTTGCTCGGGCGTGAGCAGGCGGGCTTGGGTCATGGGCGCGTTCCTGTGTCGTGACGGGGCCGAAACGCATCATAAGGCTTGTATGAAGAAAAGTTGGTGGGGAGTTGGCGAACATGCTCAACCTGCAATCGGCGCCGCGCAAGGCCGGCCCGCTGCGAGTCGCCCTGGTGGGCCTGGCGACCGTTCTGATCACCCTGGGCTACAGCGTCCGGGTCCTGCTGCTGGGGGCCATCGGCCGGCTTCGCCGCGCCAAGGTCGACGGCTTCACACGCGACTGGTCCGCCAGCCTGTTGAGCCTGACCGGTGCGCGCCTGAGCCGCCACGGTGAGGTACCGGACTTCGGCGATGGCCGTCGTTACATGATCCTCTGCACCCATTCCAGCTTCTACGACATCCCGGCGATCTTCGTGACCATGCCCGGCTCGATCCGCATGCTGGCCAAGCGTGAGCTGTTTGCCGTGCCGGTATGGGGCGCGGCCATGCGGGCGGCAGAGTTCCCCTCCATCGACCGGCACAACCGCCACCAGGCCGTGGCGGACCTCGCCAGGGCGCGCGCGATGATGGAGAGCGGTATCGTGCTCTGGGCTGCGCCGGAGGGCACGCGTTCCAAGGATGGCAAGCTACAGCCATTCAAGAAGGGCTGCTTCCGCCTGGCGCAGCAGACCGACGCGATCATTGTTCCGGTGGCGATTCGCGGCATTCAGCAATTGCTCCCGGCTGGCGGCCTGAAGCTGAATCTTGGGATGCCGGTGGAAGTGCATGTCGGCGCACCGATCGACTCCACCCGGTTCACCGAGCATGGCGTCGATGCGCTGATGAGCGAGGTGCGCGAGCGAATGCTGGAGTTGCTGGAGCCCTCCACCGTGCCCGTACCGGCGCCTGCCCTTAAGGAGCAGACGCCGGCCTGAGGCGTCAGTGAGTCTGGAGCCTTCAGCGGATGGGCAGCCGTCCGATACGATCGTTCTCCAGGCTGCCCAGGTACAGCACACCGTTCACCGGCTTGGCCGAGGTCACCATGCGCAGGTGCTGGCCGCTGGTGTCATGCAGGCTGCGCACGATCTCGCCCTTCTCGTTCACCTGGATCACCAGGCCATAGGGCACCGGCTTGGGCAGGACCGCGCGCGGCAGCTTGGTGAGCTGGCGTTTCAGCCAGGGCATCTGCTGGATCACATCGGCGTCTGCCTTGCGCGGCGAGGGCAGTGCAACCCAGAAGGTGCCGCTGCGGTCGCTGGCGAGGTTGTCCGGCAGGCCCGGCAGGTTGTCGATGAACACGTCGTGTTGTCCGGCCTTTTCGCCCTTGAGCCAGTAACGCGTGATGCGGTAGCGGTAGGTCTCGTTGACCAGGACGAAGTCCTCGTGCTGCGACAGCGCCACGCCGTTGGCGAAGTACAGGTCCTTGAGCAGCGTCTCGGTCTTGCCGGTGGCCGGGTCGTAGCGCAGCAGGCGGCCGTGGGGGCGGGCTTCGAGCAGGTCGAGGATGTAGTCGGGCTGATGGAAGCGGCTGGAGGCGTCGCTGAAATAGATGCGCCCGTCGCTGGCGATGTCCAGGTCATCGGTAAAGGCGAAGGGCACGCCGTCGGCCGAGTCGGTCAGTACGCGGATCTTGCCCTGCGGATCGATCTGAAGCAGGCCTTTCCAGGCATCGGCGACGATCAGGTTTCCGGCCTGGTCGAATGCCAGCCCGAGCGGGCGTCCGCCGGTTTCGACGAAGGTTTGCGCCTTGCCGTCGGCGCCGATGCGCACGATGCGTCCGTCGTCCAGGCCGGCAAACACCTGGCCCTGGCTGTCCACGGCGGTGTCTTCGGGGCCGACGATCTGGCCCTGGGCAATCAGTTCGGCCTTCATCAGCGTGTCGTTGGGTTCCATCACGCCGGTCATCGGCGGCGCCTTGGGCGGCGTCCAGGCCAGCGGATCGATGGGGCTGGGCGTGAAGGCCAGGTAAACGGCGAGGGCGGCGACCAGCAGGACGACCAACCCGAGAAGCTTCTTCATGTAAAGCTGCCTTATTGTTGTTGTGGGCGGGGCAAAGCGTAGAGACCGCTGGCCGATCGTCACACACCGATGGCCGAGTGGAATGCTCGCACATCATGCATCTCTATATACTGCGCGCACCGAAACGAAGGAGATGTTCGTGACCGCCCTCGATATACAGTGGATTCGCGACGATACCACCCTGGAACGAAAGTGCCAGGACTGGAAAGAACTGCCGTACCTCGCGCTCGATACCGAGTTCATGCGTGTCGATACCTTCTACCCGGAAGCCGGGCTGGTGCAGGTGGGTGACGGCAGCGGCGTGTGGCTGATCGACCCGCTGCTGATCCGCGACTGGTCGCCGTTTGCCGCGTTGCTCGAATCGCCGCTGGTGGTCAAGGTGTTCCATGCCTGCGGCGAAGACCTAGAAGTATTCCAGCGCCTGACCGGCAGCCTGCCGCAGCCGCTGTTCGATACCCAGTTGGCCGCCGCCTACCTGGGCATGCCGCACTCCATGGGCTACTCCAAACTGGTGCTGGAAATCCTCGGCCTCGACCTGCCCAAGGATGAAACCCGCTCCGACTGGTTGCAGCGCCCGTTGACCGACATGCAGGTGCGTTACGCCGCCGAGGACGTGCAGCACCTGGCCGAGGTCTACGTGAAACTGGCGCCGCGCCTGAGCGACGAGAAGTTGCAGTGGCTGCTGGCCGATGGTGCCGACCTCACTCAGAACCAGAGCCGCGTCAGCGATCCGCAGCAGGCTTACCTCGACGTCAAGCTGGCGTGGAAGCTCAATCCCCAGCAACTGGCCGTGCTGCGCGAACTGTGTGTCTGGCGCGAGGAGCAGGCGCGGTTGCGCAACAAGCCGCGCAACCATGTGCTGCGCGAGCATACCCTGTGGCCGCTGTCGCGCTTCCAGCCTGGCGACAAGGTTGCACTGGCGCGCATCGACGACATGCACCCGCGTACGGTGCGCCAGGACGGCGACACCCTGATCGCCTTGATCGCCCATGCAGCGAAGCTGCCAGAGGCAGAACGCCCGCAGCCCCTGCCCGAGCCGCTGCCGCGCGAGATCGCCCCGGTGCTGAAGAAGCTGCGCGAAGTCGGCCAGAAGGAGGCCGAGCGCCTGGACATGGCGCCCGAGCTGATGCTGCGCAAGAAGATTCTCGAGGCCCTGCTCAAGACCGGTTGGCCCAATGGCCCCTATCAACTGCCCGATTCGCTGCAAGGCTGGCGCCGCGAGCTGATGGGGCAGGCCCTGCTGGACAGCCTGGCTGCCCCGACTGCCGAATAACGCGGCCCACCCCATCACGCAGAAAGAACCGACATGAAACGCATCTGCTCCATCTACAAGAGTCCGCGCAAGAACGAGATGTACCTGTACGTCGACAAGCGCGAAGCCCTAAGCCGCGTTCCCGAGGCGCTGCTGGCGGCCTTTGGCGCGCCGAAGCACACCTTCGACCTGGTCCTGAGTCCCGAGCGCCAGCTGGCTCGCGAAGACATCAACGTGGTGCTGGAAAACATCGAGAAACAAGGTTTCCACCTGCAGATGCCACCGGCCGAAGACGAGTACATCGAGCACCTGCCCGAAGAGCTGCTGCGGCGAAACGATCCAGTCTGATCCCGACTGGCTCGTCACTGCGCTCAGGCCGCGGATTTGCCCAGTGCCGGCACTGTGCAAGTTCGCGGCTTGAGCGCATTATGCGCGGAGAATAGGGTTCAACGGAGCGGAACGCTTGGTCTTTGGCTGTGTCTATAGCCGCCTGACTTCCCTAGAACTGACCACGTTTTATCCCAGGGAAGCTCCCTTGAAGCGAGTCCAGATGCGCCAGCCGGAAATGCACCACCGCTCGAAGCGAAAGGCCTGACCATGCGCCTGCTCGTACTCGATCGCGAACACTCCCTTTACGCCGCCCTGCTGATGGCGGCCGAACCCCGGTTGACGGTGATCTCCGGCAACAACCCCGATGCCCTGGTGGAAGCGGCGGCGGAGTGCCCGGTATGGCTCGGCGAGCCAACCCTGGCCGCGCAGCTGTTGCGCCACGGCGTGCACCCGGTGTGGATCCAGTCCAGCTGGGCGGGCATCACCCCGCTGCTGGCCGACGACTTGCCCAAGGACTACGCGCTGACCCGCGCCGTCGGCATCTTCGGCCAGGTCATGACCGAATACCTGCTCACCTACATGCTTGCCCACGAGCGCCAGTTCCTTGGTCGCCTGGCCAGCCAGGTCGGCGTGCAGTGGGACGACCGCTCGCCGGGCAGCCTGAGCGGCCGACAGATCCTCATCGTCGGCACGGGCGAGATCGGCCAGGCCGTAGCGCACATGCTCGCGCCGTTCGGCGTCGAACTGGTCGGCGTGGCGAAGAACCCGCGCGCGCTGGTGCCCTTTGGCCGCATGGGCGGGCTGGATGACCTGCCGCGTCTGGCCGAGACCGCCGACTACGTGATCAACCTGTTGCCCGATACGCCGGAAACCGCCGATATCTACAACCTGGCGCTGTTCCAGCGGATGAAGCCCACCGCGCTGTTCCTCAACGCCGGGCGCGGCACTTCGGTGGTGGACGAGGACCTGGTCGCGGCGCTGGAAGCCAACCAACTGGCCGGCGCAGTGATCGATGTCTGCCGCCAGGAACCGTTGCCGACGTCGCACCCGTTCTGGCACACGCCGCGCCTGTTGCTGACTGGCCATACGGCGGCGCCGACCCTACCGGGCCTGCTCATCGAGCTGTTCCGCGACAACCTGACCCGCTTCTGGGCGGGACAGGCCATGCGTGGCGAGGTGGATTTCTCCCGCGGTTACTGATCGCTGTCGCACCGATGACATAAAAAAGGCCCCGATCGGGGCCTTTTCTTTTGTTCTGCTGTAGGGCGGAAAGTCCGGCGCTGGGCGTCAGAGCGAGAAATCGCCCTCGGCCACGATCTCCGCCAGCGGGCGGCGAGCATTGGGCACTTCGCGGGCTTGCAGGCTCTCGGAGAGGATCGACTTGTCGCCGAGCTTGCCGATGGCGATCACTGCGTGGATCTCATGATCCGCCGGGACTTTCAATTCGGTGCGCGCCAGCTCGCGGTCGAAGCCGGCCATGCCGTGGGTGTGCCAGCCAGCCAGGCTCGCCTGCAGGGCGAGGAAGCCCCAGGCGGAGCCGGTGTCGAAGCTGTGCCACAGAGCCGGTTTTTCTTCGCTGGAGCCGGGCGGGGCGAAGGTGGTCTTGGACAGAACGACGACCAGCGCCGAGGCGTGTTGCGCCCAGCCACGATTGAACTCGCCCAGCAGGTTCAGGTAGCGCTGCCAGTTCGGCGTGTCGCGCCGGGCGAAGAGGAAGCGCCAGGGCTGCGAGTTGAAGGAGGACGGTGCCCAGCGCGCGGCCTCGATGAAGCTCAGCAGGGTCTCCTGGGGAATGGCTTCGCCGTTGAAGGCGCGGGGCGACCAGCGATTGATGAATTGCGGGTCGATGGGGTGCTCGGAAACGCGAGGGTTGGCGCTCATGGTGGCTCCTTGAAGGGCGTGGAATCTGCCGATGGTGCCGTGGTCGGCCGGGCATCGCGGTGGGATCGGGCGGCGCGGCTGCGGGAAGCGGCTGGCGAGTCCTGCCTGATGTGTCGGCGGACCGGGCCCGTGGGGCGATCAAACTAACCAGCACGGCCCGCTCTGGCAAGTCTCGCGCGGTCAATGGTCGCCTGCGCTTGGCCTGCGAGCACGGCGGGCTTAGACTTTGCGCCCCGTGAAATTGCCCCTGTACAAAAAATGGCCGCCAAAGTAGAGCCCTTCTGGAAACGCAAGACCCTTGACCAGCTCGACCAGGAAGAGTGGGAGTCGCTGTGCGACGGCTGCGGCCTGTGCTGCCTGCAGAAACTGGAGGACGAGGACGACGGCACCGTCTACTACACGCGCATCGCCTGCAAGCTGCTGGACCTGAAGACCTGCCGCTGCACCGACTACGCCAATCGCCGTGCCAGCGTGCCCGACTGCATCCAGCTCACCCCGGCCCAGGCTGATGAGTTCCAGTGGCTGCCGCCGACCTGCGGCTACCGCCTGGTAGCCGAGGGCAAGGACCTGCCGCTGTGGCACCACCTTGTCTGCGGTGATCCGGAGGCGGTGCATCATGAGCGCATCTCGCAGTCCGGCCGCATGCTTGCAGAGGGTTCGGTGCCCGAGGACGACTGGGAAGAACACCTGATCTTCCGCGCCGGCTGAGTCAGCCCGGTGTGGGTGTACGCAACCAGTAGCAGGCTTCCTCACCGGTCAGTGGAGCCTCGCCATCCGGCAGGTCCACGCGCTTTTCCCAGAGCGGAAACCAGCGCTCGTCCTTCTCGTCGTCGATGGTCGCCGGGCGCACCTGCGCGCGGAAGCGCCGCTCGCACGCGCCCCATTGCACGAAGTTGACCTGCGCCTCGATCAGGCTGACGGCATTGGCGCCGCCGCGTGCGTCGGGGAAGCAGAGTTGCAGGTGATCGTCTTCCCAGAAGCAGATCTCGCAGATTTCGTACGACCCAGGAGGGTCGCCGAAACTGAAGTAGCCGCAGCACGGGCAGGTGTAGAGCATCAGGCGTTGCCTTCGATGCCCAGCACCTTGAACAGGAAGGCGTATTCCAGCGCTACGTCCTTCAGGCCCTGATAGCGGCCGCTCATGCCGCCGTGGCCGGCGCCCAGGTCGGTCTTGAGGAGCAGCAGGCGGTCGTCGGTCTTGCTGACGCGCAGCTTGGCTACCCACTTGGCGGCTTCCCAGTACTGCACGCGGCTGTCGTTGTAGCCGGCCACCACCAGCAGGGCGGGGTAGTCCTGGGCGCTGACGTTCTCGTAGGGCGCGTAGGCCTTGATCCGTGCGTAGACCTCCGGCTCCTGCGGGTTGCCCCATTCGTCGTACTCGGTGACGGTCAGCGGCAGGTCGGGGTTGAGCATGCTGTTGAGCACATCGACGAAGGGCACTTCGGCGATGGCCGCGGCGAACAGCTGTGGGCGCTGGTTGAGTACCGCGCCGATCAGCAGGCCGCCGGCACTGCCGCCGCTGATGGCCAGTTGCGCTGGGGTGCTGTAGCCGTGGTCCAGCAGATGTTCGGCGCAGGCGATGAAGTCGCTGAAGGTGTTCTGCTTGTGCGCCAGCTTGCCGGCGCGGTACCAGGCTTCGCCCAGCTCGCCGCCGCCGCGAACGTGGGCGATGGCGAAGACGAAGCCACGCTCCAGCAGGCTCAGGCGGGCGTGGGAGAACCAGGGGTCGAGGCTCTCGCCATAGGCGCCGTAGCCATAGAGATAGAGCGGGGCGGGCTTGCCGCGGGCGACGTCTTCCAGCACGTCGCGGCGGCCGACCAGGCTGATCGGCACCTGTACGCCGTCAGCGGCGTCGGCCCAGAGGCGGCGGCTTTCGTAGGCGTCGGCATCGAACGGGCCTTCTACCGGCGTTTCCTTCAGAACCTTTTGTTCTCCGCTTGAAAGATTTAACTGACGGATCTGCGCCGGTCGGTTGAGGGCCTCGTAGCGCAGGCGGATCGTGGCGCTGTCGAACTCCAGGCTGTCCTGCACGTACAGGTTATAGGCGGCGTCCGGCAGGTCCACCCGGTGCGCCGGTTGTCCATGGGGATGGACTTCGACGATCGGCAGGCCGCCTTCGCGCAGGCTCAGGGTGAGTGCGCTGGCGTTCAGGGTGAGGCCTTCCAGCATCACGTCGTCACGGTGCGCCACCAGCTCCTGCCAGTGGGCGCGGGTGGGTTGCGTCTCGCTGGCGTGGTAGAGGGCGAAGTTGATGCCGGCCTGGTTGCTGCGGATCATCCAGGCCCAGTCGCCGTTCAGGCGACCGTGGTCCGGGTAGTACTCGTGGTCTTCCTCCCGTGGTGCCAGGCAGACGAACTCGCCCTCGGGCGTATTGGCATCCAGTACCCAGGCTTCACTGGTGGTCTTGCTGTTGAGCAGCAGGATCAGCTGGCGTTCGGAACTGGCGCGGTAGCAGTTGAGGAAGAAGCGCCCGTCGGGCTCCTCGAAGATCAGCTGCGCGCCGCTCTCGCCCAGGCTGTGGCGGTAGAGCTTGTGCGGGCGGTGGGTGTCGTCCAGCTCACCGAAGAACAGGGTGCGGTTGTCGTTGGCCCAGGTCAGGCTGCCATCGCAGTCCTCGAAGGGCAGGGTGGTGACGCTGCCGTCAGCCAGTTCCTTCACGTACAGGGTGTAGATCTCGTCGCCGCTGGTATCCAGGCTGTAGGCCAGCTTCGAATGATCGGGGCTGATGCTGAAGGCGCCCACGGACAGGAAGCCATCGCCGGCCAGGGCGTTGGGGTCCAGCAGCAGCTCTTCGGCGCTCGCGTCGACGGTGAGCGAGCCGTCGGCCGGGCGGGGGCTGCGGTAGTGGCGCGGGTACTCGTCGCCGGCAGTGGTGCGCTGGTAGTAGAGCCAGGGGCCCCAGGGCGTGGGCAGCGACAGGTCGGTTTCGCGGATGCGGCCCTTGATCTCCTGGAACAGGGTTTCGCGCAGTTTCGTCTGAGGAAGAAGCTGATCTTCCAGGTAGGCATTTTCTGCTTTCAGGTAGTCGAGGACGTCCTCGGCGTCACGGTTTTCCAGCCAGGCATACGGATCGGCGGCGGCTTCGCGGCGGGCGATGGGGGGCTGGCGGTCGGTCATGGTGGCTCCTCGGGACGGCATGGGGGACGCCCGGATGCGCACCCATGGGGAAAAGCGGCTATCATACGCACCCCTCTGTCGACACCGCACGCACGCGCATGAACGAACACGATTACACGCTTGCCTGGGGCGCCTATATCGCCGCCGGCCTTGGCCTGACCCTGGTCTGGTTCCTGATGACCGGCTGGATGTGGCGCTGGCTGCGCGAGCCGCTGCGGGTGATCGTCATCGTCCTGCTGTTCACCCCGACCCCGGTGGATCCGGCGAACAACCTGTACGCTCCGGCTATCGCGATCACCGCGCTGGACGTGGTGTTCAAGGTTGGCAACAACGCCTGGCGCGCCGTCTCCGACCTTGCCCTGGTGCTGCTGGCGGCATTCGGTGTGTACCTGCTGTTCGTGCTCATCCGCTGGCCGCTGGAACGCTCGCTGAAGAAGCGCCGCCAGGAAAAGGTCGACGAAGACGAGCCGACCCTGCGCCAGCTGATGCAACCGCAGCTGATGCCCGACGTTGACAGCCGCACCGATGATCACGGCGAGCGCCGCATGCGGATCGAACCGCGCCTGTAGTCCGGCCTTGCGTACTGCCCCGCACGCGTCCAGCATGAACTGAACGGCCTTTGCAGGAGTTCCCATGGACTGCGTGTTCTGCGCCATCGCGGCCGGTCGCGTGCCGGCCCGTACCCTCTACGAAGACGACCATTTCATCGTGCTGCTGGACATCTATCCGCTGCGCCCCGCGCACTTGCTGCTGGTCGCCCGCGAGCACGCGGCCTTCCTGCACCAGCTCTCCGAGGCTGCGCAGCAGGACCTGATCCCGTTGGCCGAACGCATGGAGCGGGTGCTGCGTCGCGCCGGCTACGGGCGAGTCGGCATCAACCTGCTGGTCAACGACGGCCCCGCGGCCAACCAGCACGTCGCACATTTTCATCTGCACCTTATCCCGCGTGAGTTGAACGACCTGCCAGCCCTGCTGCTGCGCGCGCTGACGCGGTTCCTGCCACTGGGGCGGAAAAGGATGCAGAATCGCCTGGAACGCGAGCTGCATCAGCTGCGCGAGGCACTGATGGAGGAGAACTGATTCATGTGCGAGTTGCTCGGCATGAGCGCCAACGTCCCGACGGACATCGTCTTCAGCTTCACCGGGCTGATGCAGCGCGGCGGCGGCACCGGCCCGCACCGTGACGGCTGGGGCATCGCCTTTTATGAGGGGCGCGGTGTGCGGCTGTTCCAGGACCCGTCCGCCAGCGTCGACTCGGAAGTCGCGCGGCTGGTGCAGCGCTACCCGATCAAGAGCGAAGCGGTGATCGGCCACATCCGCCAGGCCAACGTCGGCAAGGTCTGCCTGGCCAACACCCATCCGTTCGTGCGCGAGATGGGCGGCCGCTACTGGACCTTTGCCCACAACGGCCAGCTCGCCGACTTCCATCCCGAACCCGGTCTCTACCGCGCGGTGGGCGACACCGACAGCGAAGCGGCCTTCTGCGACCTGCTCAACCGCGTGCGGCGTGCCTTTCCCGAGCCCGTACCGGTGGAGGTGCTGCTGCCCACGCTGGTGACTGCCTGCGCGTCCTATCGCGAGAAGGGGGTGTTCAACTGCCTGCTCAGCGACGGTGACTGGCTGTTCACCTTCTGTTCCACCAAGCTGGCGTGGATCACCCGCCGTGCGCCCTTCGGGCCTGCGCGCCTGAAGGACGCCGATGTCACCGTGGACTTCCAGTCGGAAACCACACCCAACGACGTGGTCACGGTGATCGCCACCGAGCCGCTGACCGACAACGAGAACTGGACCCTGATGCAGGGCGGCGAGTGGATGCTCTGGTGGCGTGGCGAGATCGTCACCCAGGGGCGCATCTGAGCGGGACGTGAAGCATTCCCGGAACGTGAACGCGGCAAGCGGGAGAATCCCGCGTTGCCTTGCACATCATAAGAACGAAAGGGGGAAAGAATGCTGCGCAGCTATGTACGCATGGTGCTGTTCGCACTGGGTCTGATGGTCGCGGTCCAGATTCCGGGTTTCATCAAGGACTACGCGCAACGCGTCGATGCCCACCGCATCGAGGCAACGCAGGCGCTGCAAGGCTTCAAGGACACCTCGGGGCAGTTTTTCAAGGGCGACCTGAGCGCCCTGGTGGCGCATTACCGCGGCAGCGCCGACCCGGTATTCCAGCGCGACGCCGACAATATCGAGCGGTTGATGCGTCGCGCCCAGTTGTTCGACAACGAGTGGCAGGCGTTGCAGGGCACCTGGTACCAGCGCGCACTGCACATGCTCACCTCGCCGAATCACGAACTGCTGCAGGAAACCTACGAGAACTACCGCTACCAGGTGATGCTGGAGCCCGAGGCAATTGGCTGGGCGCTGGCCGGTGGTCTGTTGCTGGCATGGATCGCCGAGGTACTGATGGCCTCGGTGGCGGCGCTGGTCGGCCTGGGGGACAACCGTCGCGCTTCGCGGCGGCATTGGAACTGAGCGACATCACCTGGCGGCGGGCCACTCATCAGGATCGCCCCCCGGTCGCCACCACTGGCTCGCGGGGTTTGGCCAAGACGGCCGGAGGGCGATGCTAGGCAAGGCTCAGCCCTGGCTGGTGCTGCCGCCCCATTCGAGGAAGCGGACCTTGTGGGTCTGGCCTTCGTGATCCTGGTAGACCATGTACGCCGGCACGATGCCGACCTTGCCGGAGTTGTCGGTGCGGTGCAGGACCTTGTCGACGTCCAGGGACATGCCGTAGTGGTATTCGGTGACCGGCAGGTCGGCGCCGGGGTTCTTGATTGCGTCCTGGGCAAAAGCCATCGGGGCGAGGCTGGAGATGACAGCCGACACGACAGAGGCAAGCTTCATTCTTTATTTCCTCGGTGAAGGACCCGGTCAGGGATCCTTGAGTGGGATGGAAAGCCCCACCGGGGAGCACTGGCATCGATGATGTCTGTCCTGGGGTCCAGACAGGACAGGGGACGATGCTGCAGGCGTCCATCAGGTGGCGGGGCACGGGAGTGATATTCCGCCTCCGCACGCCCTCCGGGAAATTGATGTGCTTGCTAATGAAAATTGATGAAGGTGATGTGGCGCTCTGTCGCAGGCCTGCCCGCAAACTGGCGCGCTAGGGCTGCCAGTCGCGCCAGTGTTCGCAGTCGCCCCTGCACTGGCCGGGGCAGGCGCAACCGGTGCGGCTGCGCCCGGTGGCCTTTTCCATGCGCCGGGCCACTTCCTCGTCATCGGCGAAGGGCAGCATGCTGGCCTCCTCGATACCGCGCTGGCGGTGCGCCCGCAGGCTCCAGCCGACGCCGAAATACAGTGCCAGCAGGCCGCCCAGCCCCAGCCAAAGTGTCATCTCAGGCCATCCGCTCGGCGACACGCATCGCCTCGGGGCGCGCCTGGCGCACGGTGACCCAGGTATTCCAGGCCATCAGCAGCATGCCGCTGAGGAACATCAGCCCGCCGGTCATGCGCACCACGAAGCCGGGGTGGCTGGCCTGCAGCGCTTCGACGAAGGAGTAGGTGAGCGTGCCGTCGGCGTTCACCGCSCGCCACATCAGGCCCTGGGTGATGCCGTTGACCCACATGGAGGCGATGTACAGAACGGTGCCGATGGTGGCCAGCCAGAAGTGGGTGTTGATCAGGCCCACGCTGTGCATCTGCTCGCGGCCGAAGACTTTCGGAATCAGGTGGTACAGCGAGCCGATGGACACCATCGCTACCCAGCCCAGAGCGCCGGCATGTACGTGGCCGATGGTCCAGTCGGTGTAGTGCGACAGGGCGTTGACGGTCTTGATSGCCATCATCGGGCCTTCGAAGGTGGACATGCCGTAGAAGGCCAGGGAGACCACCAGGAAGCGCAGGATCGGGTCGGTGCGCAG